>CAILKC010000904.1 GCA_903834675.1 uncultured Victivallales bacterium
GCCCTGGAGCCCGCGATGCCAAGGACCCGCCGGGGCCGGGTTCGCGGTATCCCCGCCCTCGCCGCCCTGGAGCCCGCGATGCCAAGGACCCGCCGGGGCCGGGTTCGCGGGTGAGAAGAGGGTTGCTGCACAGCTTCTCACAGATAAGCGCAAATCGCCAGGTTCAGCGCCGCGGCCTGCGCCTCGAGTTCGCCCAGGCTCGCCTGGGCGGCGGCCAGGTCGCCCGCCGCGGCGATCTTCTCCAGCTCGGCGGCGACCCCCCGCAGGCGCTCACCGCCGACGTTGGCGGCGACCCCTTTGATGGCGTGGGCCTGGCTCTGGACCCCGGCGACGTCGCCGCGGTCCAGGTACCCCTTGAGCACCGCGATCTGGCGCGAGAGGTCGTCGAGGAAAGTGACCAGTAACTCTTTCGCGAAGCCCTCGTCATCATCCAGCCGGGCCAGCAAGCCCGCCTGGTCAAACACGGGCGCCCCCCCCTGCCCTGGAGCCCGCGCTGCCAAGCCCGTACTGGGTCCGCCGCGGCGGATCGCGGTATCCCCGGAGACGGCGGTGGCCCCGGCCGCGCCAGCCATTGTCCCCAGCCCTGGCGGCAGCCACTTATCCAGCGCTTCCGCCAGCGCCTGAGGCGACAGCGGTTTGACGACGTAATCACTCATGCCAGCCGCCAGGAGGCGGTCCCGGTCGCCCTGCATAGCGTGGGCAGTCAAGGCGATGATGGGAATCTGGTGATTGGGGACCGCGGATTGGGGCTGGCGGATCAGGCGCGTCGCCTCGATCCCATCCAGTTCGGGCATCTGCACATCCATCAGCACCAGATCATAGGGCAGGGTTTCCAGGGCGCTGAGCGCTTCGGCGCCGTTGGCGACCACGTCCGCGCGCAGGCCCATTTTCTTCAGGATACCGAGAGCCAGTTGCTGATTGATGATGTTATCCTCCGCCAGGAGGATGCGGGCCTTACGGTCGGCGAACAGGTTTCGGGTCTCACGAGCGGTCTGGCGCGTCGCGCTGGGCGCCGCCGTCGGCCCGGCCTGACGGCCCAGGCGGACGGTGAACCAGAACTCCGAGCCCTTGCCCTCGACACTCTGCACGCCGACCTGGCCGCCCATCAGCTCGGCCAGTTGTTTCGAGATGGCCAGGCCAAGGCCGCTGCCGCCGTATTGCCGGGTGATGGAGGCGTCCACCTGGCTGAACTTGTCGAAGAGCAGTCCGAGCTTGGCAACCGGGATGCCGATGCCCGTATCGCGCACCGAGAAGCGCAGGAGGACGTCGTTCCCCTGCGCTTCCACCAGCCTGACATGCACCGCCACCTCGCCAGCCCGAGTGAACTTGACCGCGTTGCCCACCAGATTAGTGAGAATCTGGCGCAGACGCCCCGGATCGCCGCACAGCCGGGTGGGGACGTTGGGATCGGCGCCGCAGAGCAGTTCCAGCCCTTTCTCGTGAGCCCGTACCGCCAGGGTGGCGGCAAAATCGTCGAGGAGGCTCGCCAGGTCGAAGTCCAGGGTCTCCAGGTCAAGCTTGCCCGCCTCGATCTTCGAGAAGTCGAGAATGTCGTTGATTAGGCCGAGCAGCGTTTCGCCACTGCTGCACACCATCTCGGCGTAGCGACGCTGCTCTTCGTCAAGCTGGGTATCGAGCAAGAGCCCGGTGATGCCGATGACCCCATTCAGCGGGGTTCTGATCTCGTGGCTCATGTTGGCCAGGAACTCGCCCTTGGCCGCGTTGGCCTGCTCGGCCCGGACCGCCAGTTCGCGGGCGTGGGCGGTGGTCGCC
>CAILKC010000905.1 GCA_903834675.1 uncultured Victivallales bacterium
GCCTACGCTGACGGCGCCAGCAATGCCCGCAAAGCGCTGCAGACGCGCTACCCGGGGTGTCGCATCTCCAGTATTGCAGAGCTAGAGTAGTACAGCGCGCAGCAGGCGCGGGCGGGGCTATACATATGAGGCGGGAATAGCCTATTCCAGCGCCTTGGTGAAGGCACAAATGGGTTTCGGTTGTGGCCCTTTTGTCGGATGGCCTCGGGACCCCCGCAGCTCGTGGTGGGCCAGTGGCCGCCCGAGTGTTACGCTGATTCTGGTATGGCATCGTCTATGTTGATAATGACCGAAGGGACACATGCCCAAGCACAAGCCGCAGCCAACCTTGGGTGAGAGCGATGCGCCCGGCGTGTCGGTGTTGCCGCGCCCGCGGCCGGGGACTGACCTGCCGCATGGACATACGGGCATCTCGTTTCTGCACTCCAAGAACGGTCTGCGCTGGCGCGTTTGGGATTTCGGCGTGGCCGTGGCGGCCTTCTGGATAGCTTTCGCCCTGAGCCCATACACAGAGACGATGCCCGCCGTGTGGTACCTTCTGACCGTGGGCAGCCTCTACGGCTTCCTGCTCAACAGCGTGGCGCGCATCTGTGGCGTGCCGCAGCCGGAGCATGGCATCTCCGCCTATGAACTGCTGGTGACTTGCGTCTTCGCAGTCGGGGTGTCCTATTTCATTTTCAGCGCGGTTGTTGGCCTGACGCTGGTGCGCACTTACGGCCGTTACATTGTCGGCCTAACGCTCGGACTGTCTGCCATTGGAATGGCCGCGCCGCGTTACGTGCTTGGCCGTTTGCTGGTACGTCAACCCCTCGGCATCGTCATCTATGGCGCCGGTACCCGAGGCCGGGCCTGCGCCCAGAAGTTGCAGACCTCGCCGCTTTTCCACACGGTTGGCTTCCTGGACTGCAAGACGGAATTACGGGGAACGTCCGTGGAAGGCGCGCCCGTGCTAGGCACGATTCAGGAGTGGAGTCCTGAGCGTCTCCATGAGCAGGGGGTCGCGATGGTTATCCTCTGCGTAGGGTCGGATCTTATCGATGAAAACGCGGCGCAGTTAGGCAAGCTGCGCAGCGGCGGCGTCGAGCTGCTGACCATGGGCGCCTTGTATGAGCAATACTTCAGAGCGGTTGAGATCAACGCTGACTCGCTTCATTTGCTTGCCTCGCAACCATTTATCCTGCACAACTCTTCCAATCTTATTGCCAAGCGGCTTCTGGACTTGACGGTGGCTGGTACCGCACTGATCCTGACCCTGCCCCTGTGGCCTCTGATCGCGCTCCTCATCAAGCTGGACAGCCGAGGTTCGGTGTTCTTCCGGCAGACGAGGGTGCGCCGGCATGGTCAACTCTTCACTATCTACAAGTTCCGTACTATGCGCCTCGATGCGGAGAAGACTGGCGCCCAGTGGGCCACCGTCAATGATCCACGGATCACCCGCCTCGGACGGCTCCTACGCCAGTCAAGGCTGGACGAACTGCCCCAACTCTGGAACGTCCTCAAGGGCGACATGTCGATCGTAGGCCCGCGCCCAGAGCGCCCCGAGTTTGTTGAAGTGCTCTCTCGGAACATTCCGTTTTACGATCAGCGCCATCTGCTGCCACCAGGCCTGACCGGCTGGGCACAGATCCGCTACCGCTATGCGGCCAGCGAGGAGGACGCGAAGCACAAGTTGTCTTACGACCTTTACTATATACGGAACATGTCCTTGACCTTAGACCTGGAGATTCTCCTACGCACGCTGCCCCTGCTGATGAAGGGCAGTCGCTAGGGTGTCGGCCGGCAACTCAGTTGTCCATAGGCAAACCGGTGCCAGGGCGCCCGCGTATCCTATGACCACAGTGTACGGTTAGATTTCTATAACTCGTTGCCTTCGTGACCTGTCGGCTTGTGCCCAGCGTCGTGATCAGGTATCGGCAGACAGTCGGGGGCGTGCGGAGGTGAGTCGGGCGGGGGAGTTCCAGGCTGAACAGGGCTTGTTGTCCGTTGCCGCCAATGATAAAGTATATGCGTCTGGCTATCGCCATGCATATACTTTATCAGGGGGTGGCCATGGACGTTGGGCAGGTACTGGAGAAACTTCGCGGCGTCAGGATTTTCAAGGTGTGCGAGCTGGCGGCCTGGCTTGCCTGCTCGGTGCCGACCGCCCGGCGGCGTCTGCGGGAGTGGAAGGCACACACGAGCATCAA
>CAILKC010000906.1 GCA_903834675.1 uncultured Victivallales bacterium
AGGGCCGAGTCGTGGTCCCCCTGAGGCACCTCGTGGTAGATGAAGCCTGGCTTGCCCCGCATCGCCGCGGCGATCTTGCGGGTTTCCTGCACCGGGATCAGCGCGTCGTTGGCGCCCATGGTGAGCACCACCGGCAGGGTGAGTCTGTCGGCGTGAGCCAGGACCGAGCGGGCCAGGTAGAGCTCCGGCTTCTCTTCCGGCGTGCCGCCGTACGCGGCAAAGACCGTGGAGGCCAAGCGCTTCAGGATCGGGTTGGCGCTCCTGCGGGCGAATTCGAGCCGAGCCACAAGATCGCACATGCCCATGGCGATGACGCCGTGAAGCTTCTCGGGATGCACAACCGCATAGGCCATGGCGCTGGAGGCCCCGCCCGAACCGCCGAGAAGCACGAAGCGCTCGCAACCCAGATACTGCCGGCTGAAGTCCAGCAGGTCCGAGAAGTCGGCGGTGGCCGCCGGGCTCATGTAGGCCGTATCCCGCAGGTTGACCGAAAGCAGCGGGTGGTTGCCCTTCCGAATACGGCTAAGCCAGAAGCTGCGTACATCGGCCCGGGTGAAGATCTGGTCGGCCTGTGAGAAGGACCCATGCAGGTAAACAATGGTGTTCTGCCGAGGGTCGCCGGGAAGGAACAAGGCCCAGTCCGAGACCTCGTCAACCGCGCTGCGGTAGCTGAGGCGCAGCGTGCCGACGGGGTACGGTTCTTGATGGACTGGCACGATGGCTGAGATGAGCATGCGGCGTTCCCCCTGGCGCGACCCCCTGAGCAGGGCTGTTTCTTTTTCCGGGTGGTAGGCACGCTGGAGCCGACGGTCCGCCCCGGCCCTGCCGGGGCTTCCGCCGTACATGGGGATACCGCGAACCCGCCCGAAACGGGCTGGGCATCGCGGGCTCCAGGGCGGCAAGCAGCATCATGGCAGACGCCTGCCAGATCCAGCGGGGGCTCTTTCTTGGAAGAGCCCTGCCCCCTGAGGCAGCAACGTTGCAGAATGCCCCGGCACAGGCATAGTGAACGAGGTCAACCTACAAAGGTCGTGCTATGATCCAAAGCATTGCGGCTTCCATGCTCTTGGCCAGTGCGCTCGCCAGTGCGGCGCCTGCGGTCACTAGCCTCAGCGCCGAGTACCGCGCGGGCCAGGTTTTCCTCACCTGGCAGGAAGTGTCCGTGCCTGTGGGGACGACCTTCAACGTCTACTATTCACAAGCGCCCATCGTCGACGCCGCGACGCTGGCTGCCGCCACGCGGGTCTGCCAGTGGATCGAACCCGCTTCGGCCGAGGACTGGACGCGCGACAAAGGCAACTACGGCAAGGGTCGCGAGAAAGATGCGAAGACGGGGGAGTTGCCCCCGGTGCCAGCGCCGGTCGGGTACCTCATCAAGGAGGGTGGGAAGCGTCTTGACCCGACCTCTGGGCTGCACGTGCATACCGTCGGCAAGGACGAGGCGGGAGACGGCTGCTATGCCGTCACCACGGTGAGCGCCGCGGGCGAGGAGGACCGGACTCTCGTGGTGGGCGCCAACGCCTTACGCGCCCCGGTCGCCCAGGAGTGCGCGCCGATCCAGCCGATCTGGCAGGGCGAGGGCCAGGGCCTCGCGGCCGGGTCGGGTAAGGGCAAAGCGCTGCACTTGCAGTTGCACGCCAAGGGCAACCGACCCGCCTGCAAGTACATCGTCTTCGGTGACGCCACGCAGGCCTGGCGCGAAGGCATCCCGTTCATGTTCGATGTCAGCGTCAGCGATGCTACGGTCAACCTGCTGCCCAGCGACACCCTGTACGTGGGCCGGTCGTTCAAGCGTAGTCCCGAAGCCAGCAGCCCGGTGCGCGGCATCTGGTCCTTCTGGTACGGCAGCAGCGACAAGATTTTCCAACCCGAGCAGATCGAACGCGGCACGCCGACCAACTACAGCGAGCGCCGCCTGCTGTTCGAGCTGGCCTGGGTGAAGCAGGTTTTACAGACGGATCCGAACCGCACCTACTGCAGCGGCTCCTCGATGGGTGGCTGCGGCGCTGTGTCGTTTGCCTTCCGGCATCCTGACCTCTTCGCGGCCGTCAGCGCCCAGGTGCCGATGGTGGCGTACAACCTCGGCGATCCGGCCAAGGGGCAGAAGCTGGGCTGGCATGACAACACCTTCCGCCTGCTGCCTTTCTGCGGTCCTCTCTCCCTGGTCTGCAGCGATGGCCTACCCCTGGCGGAGCGCCTCGATGCGACGGCCTTTGTCCTCTCACATCCTGCCGACCTGCCTTTTCTCTTCATCAGCAATGGTCGCCAGGACACCTCCATCCCCTGGCACAACAATCCGGGCTTCTACCGGGCTTTGCAGACGATGCGTCAGGGCTGCCTGGTCGCCTGGAATGAAGGGACCCACGCGGAGGTGGAAAACCTGCTGCCCGCCGATTTCAAGAAAGGGCAGACGGCAGGCCTGACGCGCTTCGCCCTGAACCGCGGCTTCCCCGCCTTCAGCAACAGCTCCCGGAATCACGATCCCGGCGACGGCGACAACGGCAGCGGCGACGTGGTGGGCTATATGAACCGTGGGCTGAACTGGACCGACCCGGTGGAGACCACGGCACGCTACGAGATACGGATCACCTATGACCTGGAATCTGCCGACCTGCCCTTGGCCGTCGACGTGACGCCGCGCCGCTGCCAGGCTTTCAAGCTCGCGCCCGGCGAGGCGTGTAGCGCCGTGAACCTCGACGCGGCGGGCCAGGAGATGCAGTCACAGCGCCTGCTGGCGGACCGTTTCGGCCTGGTCACCTTTCCGCAGTTCAAGCTGACGCAGCGCGAGGGCAACCGCCTGATCCTGAGCCGCTGAGAAGCTGGGCCGCAGGGGCGCCCGGCAATAGCATTGAGGTGGCTGCGGGCGCGGGTCAGTCTGGCGGGGGTGGGAACAGGCGGTGGAAGCGGAGGAAGAGGGAGCGGTCGCCCTGCAGCACGATCTCGCGTTGCAGCACGGCCTGGCGCACATCGAGGCCGCCGGTGAAGAGGGCCGCCCAGGTGGTGGTGGTGGTGGTGATGGCGAGGGTCGGCGCCGCGGCCTGCACGCCTTCGCGGCATTCGCAGGCGCCATGCTCGACGTGCAGGGTACATTGCCAGGCAATGTCGGTGAAGGTGAAGAGGATGTCGAGGTTCAGGCGGGCGGTGGCCGTGCGGTCGGCACAGCGCGCCATCTCGTGCATCAGGATGCGGACATCGCGAGCGGTGCGATTCTGCACGCTGGCCAAGTCCGTGGCGTGGCTGCCGAGGGCCACCGCATTCTCCCAGTAGTAGGCGCTGTACTTGACGAAGTGCTCCAGGCCAGGGGTCAAGGAACTGGCGACCCCGCGCGCCGTCTCCGGCGTCACGGCCTGGCCCGCCCCCAACTCGCGCCCGGCGCTGCGCAGGGAGGCCATGATCGTGCCCACGGTGCGGGGTTTCGCCAGGCTGAACTCGAGCAGATAGGACTCCGGCCGCAGTAGTTCGCCGCGCAGTTCCAGCGCCAGGCCATTGGCAGTCAGGCGGAACGTCTCCTGCACGCCGTTCAGGTTGCGCCCGCCTTCGAGGGCGCTGACCGCGAGGTAGGCCATGGCTTTACTCCGCCAGCGCTCGGGGTCGCGG
>CAILKC010000907.1 GCA_903834675.1 uncultured Victivallales bacterium
GCTCTTGGCGTAGACCGCCAGGGTGCGGGCGGCGAGTAGGCCCGGCTGGTTCTCGCCAAACTGGACGTAGGCCCACGGGCGCCCGGCGGCATCGAGGGCGCTGGCGGCGGCCGTGGTCACCAAAGGCGGCACGGGCAGCGCCGACGACGTTTGGCCGGTCAGGTTGGCTGCCCCAACCAGGACCCAGGCGGCGATGGCAATAACGCGGAGGTTCACCATAGGTCAGGGTCAAAATCCAGCTTGTTCACCCACACGAACCCCGGTGGCGGCACCCCCGGCGGAGGCGTGAACTTGCCGGCTGCCGAGAACTTGAACGTCTTCTTGACCTCTACCTTGACGCCGGCAATCTTGACGCCAAAGGACGGGGTGAAGTCGCCGGCGACGCCAATGTCGAACAAGCCGCCTTTGCTGATCGTTTCCTGCAGATCGGCGAAGTCGGCCGTCTTCCTGAGGTTCAGCGCGTTGATCACGCCGAGCACCCTGAGTTCCGCGGCGGCCGTCACAAAGGCGAGGGTGACGCTGAGGCCCTTGCGCGAGCGCATGCCGATCAGCAGTTTGGCATCGCGCGGCAGGTTGCCGCCCAGATCCTTGATCAGCGCCTTGTTGAAGAACATGAAGTGCCCCTCGCCACCCTTGCCCGTGATCCTGAGGAAGTCGGAATCGGGCAGCCCGAAGAAGCGATTGAGCGAGCCATCGCCGTCGCCGTTCCAGTAGACGCCGGTGATCGGGTTGTCGCGAGTGACCGGCCGGAAGTCCACCACGGCGAGCACATCCTGCAGCAGCGGGTCTACCCGCCTCAACAACGCCGCATCGGTCGTCTGGCCGAGGAAGGCGCGGACATTGGCGTCGATGAACCAGAAACTGCCTTCTCCCTCCGCGTAGACGTAGTTGTCGCGGTCGCCAAAAGCGAACTGGAAGTGGACCCTCTTCAGCGACATGTCTTCGAACTTGAGATTCGTATCGAAATCAAGGCTGCCGCCGACGGCGAGAGGCATACCATCGATGGCGCGCATGGCGTAGCGGCCGACGAGCTTGGCGTGGACCGGCGGGTTGCCCTTGATGTCGGCGCCGGCCTCGGCGCCGACCTCGATCTCGATGCGGCCATCGGCGTCCTCAGCCGCGTAGGCCGGCGTTAGTGGCTCCGACTTGTGCTGGCGGTAATCGATCCAGCCTTTTATGCCGATGCGGTCGGGCACCCGCAGGCCGAGCTCGGCGCTGAGGTGGGCCGCCACCAGGGAGTCGCCTTCGATCCGCGCGGTGCCGTCGATCTTGGCGAGTTCAAAGGTGTCGTTGAAGTCGCCGATGGCCTTGTTAGCAGTCGCTGCATCGCTCCCGAGCTCGTTGGCAAGGGGCTCTGCCACCAACTTGGTGAAAGCGGAGCGCAGCACGTCGTTGATCACCCCGTGCATGCGCTCGAACGTGGTCTGATAGTCGTCGCGCAAGGGCTCCAGCAGATCCTTCAGGGTCTTCTGCAGGCTGGAGACGAAGGTGGAGGCGTGGATGCGGTCGCGGACGAGGCGTTTCAGATCGGTACGCAACGCCGTGCGGCCCGTCTCGTCGAGAAAATGCCTGAGTGGGTCATTCACCCTGTCGAAGTACTGCTGGATATCGCCGATCGCCAGGTCGGCCACGCCGACGGCCTTCTTTGCCCCGTTGACCTGTTCGAGCGCAAATTCGGCCTCGTCCCGTACGCCTTCGAGCTGATCCTGGGCCAGCCTCACCGCGGCGTGCAGCTTCACCACCGCGCGGTGGATGTCGTCGAGCGTCGGGCGCAGGTCGACGTTGATCAGCCTGTTGATGTCGCCCTGCACTCCCTGGATGGCGTCGCCGCCGATGTCGGTGGTTGTGGTGAGGAAGGCGAGCCGGGCGCCGGGGCCGTCGACCTGATAGGGGCCGTTGCCTTGTTTGCGCAAGAGGTAGTCGGCCGCCTGGAGGCCGGCCTCCAGCTTGTCCAGCGCCTCGCTGATATCGCTGATGATGGTGGTGCCCTTACGCGCCGCTACGCTGCCTTTGAGGTCTAGCTGCAAATCGTCGGCCAAGGCGGGCCGGTTGGCGTCCACGTAGAAGCTCGCGGCAGCCGCCGAGCGATTCGGCAAGACGTTGGGGGTGTCGAAGGCGTTGAACAACCCGTCAAGGAACCCGTCCACCGCCGCATCCACTGCGCCGTTGACCAGCGCATCGCTGCGGCCATTCAGCAGCGCCTCGAGCGCCTTGGCCGCGCCGGCGATGTCCGCGCCGCCGGGAATGTGCTGGATCAGTTCGTTGGTCGCCTCCTCCTCGTCGATGACCAGGGCGGCCAGATTCACCCGCGGCAGGCCTTTGAACTGCATGCCGAAGCGCAGGTCGGCGCCCGACGGCGTGAGCGCCTGGATCACGCGCTGTGTGCTCACGATGAGGAAATCCTCTTCGGTGGGGCCATCGGAGATGAACTGTCGCCGCGCCGCGTCCCACATGACGGGCATGTTGAAGGTCACAAAACCGAGCCAGTCCTGATGCACTCGCGGCGTATACTTGGATTTCTCCAGGTAGCCACCCAAGCCCGCTGGCTCACCCGCGCCCGCAGACGGGAAGCCACGGTTCGTGGGGTCGAACGTGGTGCTGGTGAAGAACGTCTGACCGCCTTCGGTCCAGCCGCCATCTGGCCAGCCGCCGCGGATCACTGTCTGTGCGCCGCCACCGGTGGTACGCGCCAACACGTGGACCTTCATGTCCTCGAAGAACGGCACGTCGACGGTGCCGGCGAACGACACGAAGCCGGCGGCAGCAGGCGCATCTGGATCCAGGGCATTGTTGAAGTACAGCCGCGAGATGGGGTGCACCGCGAAGGTGGATCGGGGGCCATCCAGGCCGACGCTGGAGGGCAGGCGCAGCCGCGAATCCACGCCGGTGAAACCGTCGGCCGCAGTGACCAGATTGCCCGAGGGGAAAAAGCCGAGCGCCCCCGAGACAGGGGCCTTGAGCACACCCCGCACGGAGACGTCCGCGCCAAACACCAGCGCCACGGAGGTGGGCGTGTCCGGCGGCGGCTGGTGGATGAACTCGGCGGTGGTGGCGTGGAAGGTGGCGTGCCAGTAGTGCAGCGTATGCTCAAGGTTGTTCGGGTTGGGCAGGGTGAGGTCACCGAGGTCGCCGTTGCAGAGCAACTCGATACGGGTGAACGGCTGCCTGAAGCCCTCGGTTTCGCGGACGCCGGGGACGCTGACCGTGCCGCTGACCAGCGATTCCTGGTTCTGGTTGTCGAGATACGAAACCTGGAGGTTGTCGAGGGTCATCGGGAAGCCATACATGTTCAGGCCCCCGGTGCAGGCCGCAAACGAGGCGGTGACCGCCTCGTGGATGCCGCTGACTCCGGCCGGCCTGGCGTAATACTTGCAGGTACCGCGCAGGTCGTAGGGCCCCAGCGTGCGGGGCGCGCTGAGCTTGCCAAGGACGGTGGTTGCCGTCTGGGCGCCATCGCCGTCCACGCGGAAGTTCAGGCCGGCGTAGTCGGCGAGACCCGCGGCGTAGCCCGCGCTGCCGGGGTGTTCGGCGTAGGCCGGCTCGCCGGGGCGCCCCTGGCCGCTCAGCAGCAGTTCGCCGGGACGATCGTCGGCAGCGCTGCTGGCCAGGGCGCTGCGCAGGCAGTTGCCGGGGAGCCGCGCCGCGGCGCTGGTAAAGTTACCGGTGGTGTGGACGAAATGCGTCAGGTCACGCGTGCCCCAGCGCAAGGGCGCGGCGGCCAGCGTGCCCTCGGCCTGCAACCCACCGTCCGGGGAGAAGGACCAGGTGCGGGCGTTGGGAGTGAAGGTGAACTGAGAGTCGGGCGCGCTGACCGGCGAGTGTCGGCAGTTCGGCGAACAGGCGAAGACCGCCTCCGTGGCGCCCGGCAGCGTGCTTTGGGCCGGATCGATCTCGCCGTCCTGGAATACGAGCGCGCCGATTTGTCCCCAGGCCACGGTGACCCCACGCGGGAAATGCGCGGTGAAGGCCGCGGGCAGCAAGTCGAGGCGCACCGTGGTCAGCACGGCGCGGCCCTGGGCGTCGGCGGAGATCACCAGGTCGACCCGGGTCGAGGCGGCGGGATGGCGGAACACGGCTTCGTTCGAGGGGCGGTCGGCAGCCGTGGGATCGACCAGATCGGCGCGGAGCGCGTCGAGGGTGTCAAGTTCGTGGGCGCGGACATAGTGGGTGTTGTCGCGCCGCAGCGCGAAGCTGCCAAGCGCGGTGTTCCACACGATCGAGGTGCTCTCGAAGGAGGTTGGTAGTTGCTCGTGCGCCGCGAAGAAGGCGACCGCCCCGATGTCCACCGGCCGCAGCCAGAAGGAGCCCGACGGCAGCAAGGCGCCGTCCAACGGCGCGATACCGAGGGGGAAATCGGCGCGCAGGCGGCGAATGCTGGCAGAGGTGGTCAGGCCGAAGCCGACCGGGAAGCGTACCCGCAGCGTGGCGCTCGCCCCGGCCGGGCCAAGGGTGATGTTCTCACGCGTGAAACGGACGCCCCGGATCACCCCGATGTCGGGCACCGCGGGCGGCGTCACGGTGGCCATATCCCAGGTTTCCGCCGTGCCGTCGGTGTACAGGACGACGGCCAAACCTGCCGGGGCGCTGAGCGTATGGTCCGACCCCAATGAAGCACCGTTCAACGGCAGCCCCAAGCGGGTGTTTTCGCCGCCCCCGAGTGCAGGACCCAGCGGCGCCGGGGTGTTGGAGACTTCGTTGAGCCGCGTGGCCGCAGGACCGAAACGCAGGATGCCGTTGAAATGCAGCAGGCGCGCCGCGGCCAGCGTGGTCGAATGCGCCGGTGATTCGACGCCGTCCGGCCCCGCGAACGAGAGCGCGACGGTGAGGGTAAAGGTGTCCAGGGAATCGATCTGCGCCAGCGGCCGCAGGTCGAGCGCCTGAGCGATGGCCACGCTCGCCGGGGCGCCGTCGGCCGCGTGATTGGCCAGCACGACGAGCGCCGTCGTGCGCGGGTTGACCAAGGCGACGGGCCCGCTCGCCGCGCCGGTGAGGGTGCTGTCGAAGTGGAGCCGGTAGTCTGCGGCGGCCTCTGGCAGCGCCAGTTCATCCAGTCGCCCAAGAATTCCCTGCACCTGCACCTGAAAGGCTTCACGACCGGGGATCGAGGCGATCGCGTAGCTGCGGAGCACGCTGACCGTGTTCAGCCACCCCACCACGCCGGCGCTGCTGCCGGCGTCGACCACACGCCAGCGGTACTCGCTGCTCAGGGCCGCCGCACCTATCGGCGCATAGTTCAAGTCGACCGGGTCCTGGAGATAGAGTTGGGTCCTGAGCCGATAGGGCGCCCCAGCCGTCAGCGACGTCGGCGACAGCGCGGCGCTGCGGGCACCGGCCACCACCGGGTATTCCCCGCCCCCGGCAGCGGCAATCGTGACGCTGAACGCCGCCGTGGTCGCGCCGCCAACACTGGTGTCAGTGGCGTCCAGCAGGGAGAAGCTGACTTTGTAGGTGCGCGTGGTTGCCGCACCGGTGTTGGTGATGCTGTAGTTGCAGCGCACCGGCAACGCCTCGATCACCCCGTCCCGGCGCAGGACGATGCCGCTGTAAGCGCTGACCGTCCCCACGCCCGCGCCGCCGCTCAGCGCGGCCC
>CAILKC010000908.1 GCA_903834675.1 uncultured Victivallales bacterium
CAGTGTAGGAAGTAGTGAACATGTTCTTACGCACCGTCAACAAGGGCAACGGCAAGCAGTACCACTACGTGCTCAGGTCGGTGCGCAAGGAGGGCAAGGCGCATCCGGTACACGAAATCGTGGCCGATCTGACCGCTTTGCCGGCGGCCGTGGTGGACGTCGTGCGCGGCATGCTCAAGGGTTCGGCGGTACAGGTTGTGGCCGAGGCGGCCGCTGTGGTCCGCGTCAAGGCGACGCTTCAGTTCGCGCCGCTGTGGATCGCGCTGCACTTCTGGCTTGACCTCGGCGTCCGCCGCCTTCCGTTCCTGAGCGCGGCGGACTTCGTGAACCTCACCGGCATGGTGCTGGCACGGACCGTCAATCCCGTGGAGTGCCGCAGCGAGGCGCGCACCGCTCAATGGCTGAGGAAGTCGGCCCTTCGTCTGATCTTGGGCGGCAGCCTCAGGCAGTGGGACCGCAACGCATTCTATCCGATCCTGGGGAAGCTATCGGTGCACTGGGAGGAGCTTGAGGACCATCTCTGGCAGCAGCGCACCGCCGTTCCCCGGCTGTATCTGTACGACATCACCAGCACCTACTTCGAGGGCCAGGGAGGGTCGTTCGCAGCGCTCGGCCACTCCAGGGACGAGAGGTCCGGCAATCCCCAGGTCGTCATTGCCCTGGTCGCCGACGAGCAGGGCATGCCCATCGCCATGCGCATCCTTCCCGGCAACACCAAGGACGCCTCGACGGTTGCGGCGGCCGTCAGCGACCTGAAGAGGCGCTTCGGAGTCGCCAACACCGTGGCCATCATGGACCGCGGCATGCAGGGAGAGGCCAATATCGCAGCGCTCAAGGAGGCGCAGTTGGACTACATCATGGCCCTGCCTCACAAACAGGCACGGGAGTTCCTCATCGCCCGCCGCGACCGGCTGCAGTGGGAGCTGTTCGACGAACGCCATCTGGCCGAATGGACCGAGGACGGCAAGAGGTATGTGCTGTGCCGCAACCCGAACAGCGCCGCCCGCGACCACCGGACTCGCGACCGGATCGTCGGCCGTGCCGCACGGCGCCTGGAGAGCCTGAAGACAATGGCCGAGAAGGGCCGCATCAAGGACCGGGACAAGATCCTGGCCAGAGCCGTGAGGATACTGACACAGGCAAAGGCGACGAAGTACTTCACCTACGAAGTCGGAACCGGATCATTCCGCTACGAAACCACCGAACTGGTCAAGATGATGGAACTCTACGAGGGCTGCTACGTGTTGGAGACAACTCTCCTGGAGCAGCCGGCCAAGACGGAGATCGACCAGACCTACCGCAACCAGCGCGAGATCGAGGAAGTCTTCAAGTCCTGCAAGGACGAACTGCACCTGCGCCCGAACTTCCACAAGAAGGACGACAACATCCTCGGACACATCCGCCTGACCTTCCTCGCACATCTGGTCAAGAAGAGGCTGGAACTGAAGCTACGGACCGCAGGGTGCTTCGACAGGGGATCCACCTTCCTTGCCCGCTTCTCGGACATCGCCGTCAACGAGATCGAGGTCGGCGGAGAAGCCCAGCCTGTCATCACCGAACTGTCGCCGCAGCAACGCAGGAGCGCTGA
>CAILKC010000909.1 GCA_903834675.1 uncultured Victivallales bacterium
GGCCTCCAGGGGCCTTCCTGAGCCAGATTGCTCTGGCCCGCGACGCGGGGGTGAATCTCGTCTCCTTCTCGGCGCCCAGTTGCTGGACCGCACCGGAGAAGCCGGTGAGTTGGCTCGCCTTGGACAGCCTTTGCCGCCAGATCATTGCCGTCAATCCGCAGGTGCTGCTGGTGCCGCGGGTATCGGCCGACGCGCCGAACTGGTGGCTGGAGGCACATCCTGAGAGCCGGATGGTCTACGACGGCGACAAGGCCGTGGTTCACTCTTGTGTCTCGGATCGGGAGTATCGCGCCGACGTCTGCGCCCATCTCGAGAAGCTCAGTCGACACCTGACCGAGGAGTTTCCCGACCACTTCGCCGGCATTCACCCGTGCGGTCAGAACACCGGCGAGTGGTTCTACTACGATTCGTGGCAGCGGCCGCTGAGCGGCTACGACAAAGACACCCGTGCGGCTTTTCGGCAATGGTTGAAGGCGCTCGGCGATCCTGGCGCCGACACGGCCGAACCGCCGTCTGCCGACGAGCGCCGGGCTCACCCGAATGGCCTCTTGCGCGACCCTGCCAAGGAGCGCCGCCTCATCGAGTTCGCCCGCTTCCAGCAACAGGAGATGGCCGACCACGTGCTCGCGATGGCCGCCGCCTGTCGCCGGGGCACTCTCGGCCAGAAGCTGGTCATCTTCTTCTACGGCTACCTCTTCGAGTTCCCGCCGGTGCAAGGCGGGGCGCCCACCAGCGGCCACTATGCTCTGGGCAAGGTGCTCAAGAGCAAGGACATCGACATCCTCTGCTCGCCGATTTCCTACACGGATCGCGACTGGCTCGGCACGGCGCCCTGCATGACGGCCGCCGAGAGCGTCATGAAGGCGGGTATCCTGTGGCTCAACGAAGACGACTCGCGCACCTTCCTCGACCCCCGCCAGCAGGAACACGTCCAGGAGGGCGGGCTGGTGAACCTGGAACAGACCCAGCAGGTGATGTTGCGCAACACGGCCCAGGAGTCGCTTCGCGGCTTCGGCTCGTGGTGGATGGACCTGCCGGCACAGGGCTGGTTCAATGATGCGCGCATCTGGGAGATGATGGTCAAACTGCAAGCCGTAGATGCGGCCATGGCGCAGCGCCTGCGGGCCTTCACTCCCGAGATCGCCGCTATCATTGATGAAGACAGCATGTGCCACCTGCCCGGCGGCTCGGGGGCGTTCGCCCGACCGCTCATCTACGACGGGCGGGCCGCTCTGGGCCGCTGCGGTGCGCCGTACGGGCAGTACCTGCTCGACGATGTCATCGCCGGGAAGGTCACGGCCAAGCTGCAAGTCTACCTTGCGGCTTATGCGCTGACGCCTGCCGAGCGGGCCGCGCTGGCCAGACCTCACCCCGACAGCACCCGCGTCTGGTGCTATGCCCCCGGTTACATTCAGGCGGACCGCCTGGACGCGGCCGGCATCACGGACCTGACTGGGTTCGAGGTGAGGCCGGTGGCGCTAGTCCCCGCGGCGGTCACCCTCACCGCGGCAGGCCAGCGGGCTGGGCTCACGGAGGGTTGGGAGGCAGTGAATTCGTGGACCCCCAAGGAGCCTGTGACGCCGCTGTTTGCGGTGACTGCGACCCTGGACGAGACCTGGGCCAACTACAGCGACGGTTCGCCGGCCATCGCGGTGCGCCGGACGGCGCGGGGGCTCGAGGTCTTCGTGGGGGTGCCCAAACTCACGCCGGAATTGGTGCGGGCGCTGGCGAAGCTGGCCGGAGTACACGTCTACACCGAGGGTAAGGCCACGGTCTGGGCCACGGACGGCTACCTCTCTTTCCAGGCGCACGAGGCCGGCCCGCTGACCTTGGACCTGGGCTCGGCGGGGCCCGTGTACGACGCTCTCGATGGCCGCGCCCTCGGCCAGGGCCCGACCCTGACGCTGACCGTGCGTCAGGGCGAAACGCGGGTGCTGCGCTGGTGACCCAGGTGGGCTGAAAAGAAGAGCCCCGGCCACCTTGAGGGGGCCGGGGCTTAGAGTGTCGGTCAGATCATCCGAGTGCCGCGAGGCACAGCGGCGCGGAGGGTTTGGCTCAGGGCAGCAGCCAGGCTGCGACGTTGTGGCCTTCGTCCACGACCTTCCAGCCGGTGCCCGCGAAGCCCTTCACGTGGCCATCGCCGAAGAGGACGTTGCCGTACTTGCTGTGGTTCGGGTTGATACTCGTGCCAGAATTGGTCGGGCCGGCCCAGTCGTCGATGACCAGACCCGTGTCGGTGCCGCAGGAGTCCTCAGACTGGTTGCCGTTGAACATGTAGCTCACCGTGGCGTCAATCAAGTTAACGACGCCAGCCGCCGAAGCGGCATCCTTGGTGCTCGGGCAGATGTAGACCTTGGTGCTGGTCAGGTAGTCGTTCCTGAAGAGCATGTTCAGGCCCTCGGGATTAGTCCCCGTAATCTGGTTTCGCGGGTTGGCAGCATCAAATGTCGGGAAGAACTCGGCGTAGTCATGCGAGTACAGCTTCATGGCGATACCGATCTGTTTGAGATTGCTCTGGCAGTTGATGCGACGAGCTTTCTCTCGGGCCTGGCTCAGGGCGGGCAGCAGCATGCCGGCGAGGATGGCGATGATGGCGATGACCACCAGCAGTTCGATCAGGGTGAATTTCGTGTTCTTCTTCATGTGCGTTTCCTTGGCTTCCTTCCACTACCTTCTTCGGTTTCCGTGACTCAGGCCTCACCTATCCGGCATCTGCTCTTTGACTCTTCGCGCTCCCAGTGCTTCTGAACCAGCGGATGGGCCCTTTACTCCGCCGCTCCATGGGAGCACCTGCACGATGACAAGGATTGTACGCCCACGATTTTCGAATCACAAGCAGAAAGTGCCTGGGGTCGGCAAGAACAGGCGCTCTGGGCAATAAGGGAGCCCGTCTGGAGCGCTGAAAGCGCGCTAAGATAACGAAACTCGGTCGCTCTGCGCCCGCCGAAAGCGGTGTCGAGCCACCGCAGTCCAAAGCACCCCACGTGGTTGGGGTGCAGTATGATACCGCCTGGCCTGACGCAGCCAGGCAGGCTTTGGACTGTCGGCGGCTTGACGCCGCTTTCTCTGTCGGCCGTACGCCGGCGGTCGTTTCTTGAAACGGCCCATCCTTATTGCACCGGTCGCTTTGTTTCGGCGCCGGTTCAGCCGTATTCTAGGGCGGGATGGGCGGTGGGTGCGGTGGCGGCAACAGGAGACCGAACGATGAAGCGGCTGGCGGGACTGAAGACCGTGGTAACGGGCGCGGGCAGGGGTATCGGCAGAGCCATTGCCCTGGCGTATGCTGAGGAGGGGGCGGCGGTCGCGGTGACCGCGCGTACGGCGGAGGCTCTGGACGAGGTCGTTGAGGCGCTTGCGGCGCGGGGTTGTCAGGCGCTGCGGCTGGTTTGGGATATCGCCGCGGTAGCCGAGGCGGAGGCACGTCTGGCCGAGGCGAAACACCGGCTGGGCGGTCTGGATGTGCTGGTCAATAACGCCGGGGTCATTCGGGGCAGTGCCGAGCACCCCGCGGACGGCGCCGAGGCCTTGTGGGACTACACCATGGAGGTCAACCTGAAGGGCCTGTACTTCGTCTGTCAGGGTGCGGCGCGCATTATGCAGGCGCAGAAGGGCGGGGTGATCATCAACCTGGCTTCGGACGCCGGGTTCCGCGGGGCACCGAATGCCTACTGCATTTCAAAGTGGGGGGTAGTGGGCTTCACTCGCGGCCTGGCCCAGCAACTGGCGCCACACGGCATCCGCGTCTGCGGCATCGCACCGGGACCGGTCGCGACCGAGATGATGGGTTGGCAACCCGGCAAGTCGATGGAGTGTGCCAGCCTGCCGCTGAAGCGCTACACGCTACCTGAGGAGGTGGCCCGGGTCGCTGTCTTCTTGGCGTCCAGCGATGCGGCGGCGGTCTATGGCGAATCGATCGTGCTCAACAGTGCCAACCCGTGAGTGCGGCTCGTGGTTCAGGATGAATATGGTACCAAGACGCAACCCCGTTGGGGTAGGAGGCCATAACCACATTTGACCCAGGGTAGCGGCACCATGGCCGCAACCCTGGGCTCTGGGCCACCGCCCTGGGTATCGGGCATACCCCAGATTCTCAGCCCCGAAGGGGCGCAATCCCTCAGCCCAGGGCACCGCCCTGGGTATCGGGCATACCCCAGATTCTCAGCCCCGAAGGGGCGCAATCCCTCAGCCCA
>CAILKC010000910.1 GCA_903834675.1 uncultured Victivallales bacterium
GGAGTTGGGAGGCCTGCCGGGCGCCCGCGACCTCTTCGGCCCACACAACCCGGCCCTGGCCTACCCCGGCTGGCTCTCCGGCGACGCCGCCGGCCGTATCATCGAGTTCTTCCGTACCGTCGACCCCGGCACCGGCGAGTTGGCCCACGACTTCACCGACCCGGCTTGGGATACGCGCTTCCTCGGCGATCTCTACCAAGATCTCTCCGAGGAGGCGCAGAAGAAGTACGCCCTGCTGCAGACCCCGGTCTTCGTCGAGGAGTTCATCCTGGCGCGCACCCTGGAGCCGGCCATCCTGGAGTTTGGCCTGGCCGTGGTGCTGCTGATCGACCCGGCCTGCGGCTCGGGGCACTTCCTGCTCGGCGCCTTCCGCCGCCTGCTGGAGCACTGGCGGCGCCAGTTCCCGGCCATGAACGACCGCGAGCGCGTCAACCGCGCCCTGGCCGCCATCCACGGGGTCGACCTCAACCCCTACGCCGTGGCCATTGCTCGCTTCCGGCTGCTGCTGGCGGCCATGCGCGAGACCGGCGTCACCCGCCTGGCCGAGGCCCCGGCTTTCCGCTTCAACCTGGCCTGCGGCGACTCGCTCCTGCACGGAGCGCCGGCTGGCGAACAGCAGGGCCTCGGCGATCTGCACGAACTGGCCTACGTCTACAAGAGCGAGGACCTGGGCGAGCTGCGCCGCATCCTCACCCCCGGCCGCTACCATGCCGTGGTGGCCAACCCGCCCTACATCGTGGCCCACGACCGGGTGCTGAACGCCGCCTACCGCGAGCGCTACCCCCAAGTCTGCCACCGGCAGTATTCCTTGGCGGTGCCCTTCCTGCAGCGCATCGTCAGTCTGGCAGTGCCCGCCGGCTTCACCGGCCAGATCACGGCCAATAGCTTTATGAAGGCGGAGTTCGGCAAGAAGCTCATCGAGAGCTACCTGCCGACCACAGACCTGACCCACGTCATCGACACCTCCGGTGCAGAGATTCCCGCGCACGAAACGCCTACGGTGATCCTCTTCGCCCGCCACCGCCAGCCCGTGGCGCCGACGGTGCGCGCGGTGATGGGGATCAAGGGCGAACCCACGACTCCGGCCGACCCAGCCTGCGGTCTGGTCTGGTCCGCGATCCTCGACCAGGTCGACCGCCCCGGCTCGCAGAGCGACTTTGTCTCAGTGGCCGATACCCCGCGCGAGCAATTCCACAAACACCCCTGGTCCATCGGTGGCGGCGGCGCGGCGGAGCTCAAAGATGCGATAGACACGCACGCAAGCACGGCATTGTCGTCGGTCATGAACGAGTGCGGGAGAACAACACACACTGGCGAGGACGGGGTCTTCTACTACCCGGGCAACGCACTCGCCACTCGCGGCCTATCAGCCTTCGCTGTGCCGCTGGTGGAAGGCGAGCAGGTTCGTGACTTCCAGGTGTCGCCCGAGACGTGGACGCTTTTCCCATACGCCCCCGGAACCGGCGAGCGACGGGCACTCTCCGGCCCTGAAGAGCGCTACTACTGGTCTTGCCGAACACCATTGCGTGAGCGACGGGACTTTGAGCAGACCCCCGAGGAACGTGGACTCCGCTGGTACGACCATTCCATGTTCTTCCCCAATCGCTATCGTACCCCGCTCTCGATCGTCTTCGCCTTTGTGGCGACGCACAACCATTTCGTCCTGGACCGCGGCGGCAAGGTGTTCACGCAGACCGCGCCGGTGATCAAGCTGCCCGCAGACGCCACCGAGGACGAGCACCTCGCCGTCCTCGGCCTGCTCAACTCTTCCACCGCCTGCTTCTGGCTCAAGCAGGTGTGCTTCCCGCGCGGCGGTTTCCCCGAAGGCAAGTGGCAGGAGCGGATGAACATCAACTCCACGCCTCTCAGCAAGTTCCCCCTCCCGGCCGGGCGCCCGCTGGAGCTGGCCCGGGAGCTGGATCGCCTGGCGCAGGAGCTTTCCGCCCTGCGCCCCGCCGCCGTGCTACTGAGCGGTACCCCCCGCTCTTTGGACTGCGGTGGCTTGACACCGCTTTCCCAGGCCGCGCCGCGGCCGTCCCCGGACCCTGTCACCGTGCCCGGCCAAAGCGGCGTCGAGTCGGCTCGCTGCGCTCACGAC
>CAILKC010000911.1 GCA_903834675.1 uncultured Victivallales bacterium
CACCAGCCGTGAAACCAGTCCGACCATCTCATGCGACACGCCGAGTTTCTGCAACACCGGAATCTTCATGTGCCAGACTCCTCTGAAGAGTTGACCATGAAGTCATCATAAACGGTATTTCAGTAAATGCTAACTCCCTAAGAGTACCGGCGCCCTCCTGTTTCCCTACGCCACGAACAAGCAATCATTCTACTGTCCCACCAACGGCAACGATGTCACCCAGTGGCCGCGGATCAACTACTGGACCACCTTCCTGCGGAAAAACGCCTGGACCGGCAGTTGGATCACAGCAGGAAGCGCGTACCCGCCAGCGGCGATGCCGATCGCCCTGGACTGCATGACCTGGGCCAACGCCGGTACCTTGCTTCCGGCGGTGGTCTCCTGCGGTACGAATACTGCGACCGCCACTGGCCCCGGCGCCCACAGCAACATGTGGAACGTGGCCTACCTCGATGGCCATGCTGAGGCGCAGGCGTGGCAGAGAGTCCGTATGGGGGACGCGGTTCAGACCCAGGTCTACCTCTGGTAGTCAGCACTTCGCCTGGTAGCCAGAAAGGCGCCCTGCACCTCGCGGTGCTGGGCGCCTTTCGCTTTAGAGCAGCGTTTGCGGTCTGGCTTTACGGTCGGCTCTTGCTCGGTCGGCCCCGGAGCGGCCCTCAGCCCTCTCGGGCGAAGGCGTCTGCCAGCGCGCCGGGGTTGGCTTCGCGGGGCAGGGAACGGCCGCTGGCGTAGGCATAGAGAACGACCTTAAAGGCCACGTCGGCGGCACTGGTGGCGGCTACGCCGAGGGCCAGCGCCAACCCACACAGGCACGCCAAGGCGATGGCGCCAACGCCGCCGCCGGCGACGGCCGCCGCGACAGCCAGCACCGTCAGGATGATCAGCGGCAGCATGACCAGGAAGCCAAACAGGCCCAGCGAGAAGTTGCCGACCAAGGCCTCGCCCCAGGTGGCCTTGAGGGTCCGCGTCGAGCGCTTGAGCGCCTCGATGGGGCCGACGCCTTCGATGACCATGACCGGAATGATGAAGTAGGAGACCACGGTCCACATCATCCCCAACACGCTGGCGATGATGGCGGCGCCCTTGCGGTTCCGTTCCAGAGCGCGCAGGAGCATGCCGACAACGGCGGAAATCAGAGCCCAGCCCGCAATCTGCGGCAGGCGGCGCAGGGCCTGCGACAGCCCGTAGCTGACGCTGGCTGGCGTCCCATCCATGGCCTGGAAAGCGCAGGCCGTGAGGGCAGCGTTGAAGAACACGATCACGAAGTAGTTGCAGAAGTAGAACAGGAAAAGCACGACCCACATCGTAACGTTCGCCGTCCCGGTTGCGGCGCCGCTGTCTGCGGGAGAGGTCCACTGTGCCCAGGTGCCGGACTGCCAGAGTGGGAGCACAAAGCTCGCGAGGACAAGGATCGCGGCGACGGTCGACAGCAAAGGAAAGACCATGAGCCGCTTGTTGTGCCAGATCATGCCGTAGCTGATCTTCGCGAATTCCCAACTGCGTCCGAGGGTGGCAAACATGGTGTGTTCTCCAGGCTGTGAGTGTGTCAGAGAAAATGATACTGGCCGCAGGTGCGCCCGTACCCTATAGCGCCAGGTTGCCCTGTCCAGCCTCGCGCCCAGGGCGGGGCGCCGGTCAGTCCCGTAGGGGGTGACGGCTCAGGGGCCAGGGTTCAGGAAACGGCGAGACGGCGAGACGGGGAAACGGCGACTGGAGGAGACGGAGAGGGAGACGGCGGAGAGGAAAACAGGATTCAGTTCGCCGCGGCGAATTGCGGAGAACCCGGCTTCCAGGGGGCGGGCCGGACATAGTCGAATGAGACTTGCCGACGCGGGTCCGATTCCGATCCGGCCGGGACGCGCCGGATCGCCTGGAGGGCGGCCCTGCGTGGCCGCCGCGGCGCCGACGCAGCGGCGCCCTCCAACGCCCCTCGTCC
>CAILKC010000912.1 GCA_903834675.1 uncultured Victivallales bacterium
CCCAGGGTTGCGGCCTTGTTCACCCAGGGTAGGCCGGCGCCGCGGCCAACCCTGGGCTTGGGTACGCAGCCCCGTTGGGGCAGGATACGCAGTTGCACCTGAGTCGTCTCCCGGCCGGGACGCGCCGGATCGCCTGGAAGCGGCCCTGTCGAAGACCGTGAGCCTGTCGAATCGGCGTGGCCGCCGCGGCGGACGAAGGGCGGAATGGGAAGCGCCTCGTGTCATACGAGGTTGCTGCAAGTCTCATACATGCGCCGTAGCCCTGCCTGAAGGCCTGGTGGCGCTCACTGGCCGAGCGCTACAACGGGACGGCCGGGCCCAATCCGGGCGGCAGCAGTTCAAAGCCCTGCTGGGCAAAGTGAGCATCGTAGGCGAAGGCGGTGCGGATCTTGCGTCGCCGCATGGACTCGAAGCTGCAGCAGTCCACCAGGCTGAGGTCCCGGGCGCCCGCGGTCAAGAGCATTGAGAGCGCTGCCGTGTGCAGCCCCGCGTCCACGTAATCCACCTCCACCACGGGCAGAATCTGGTCGACGAACACGCGGACAGCCTCAATGCCGAGGCGGCGCTGCAGGATGGCGCTGGTCTCGACCACGACGTACGAGGTGGTGACCATCCCCGCCTCCGCGTTGACCAGCTCCTTCCAGGCCCGGACGGCGCGCACCGCCCAGAGATCGTTTCGGTTCAACACGGCCAGGAAGGCCGACGTGTCGATGAAGACATTCATGGGGCATCCCCCTCGGCAAAGGCCGCGTTGTGCTCTGTGGCCAAACCGGGCTCGGCCGCGAAACGTCCGCATGCCTGTAACGCCAGCTCGCGCCTCCTGGCGTCCCCCTGCCCTGCCTGGCGCCCCAGGTAGGCGTCCAGCGCTTGACGGATGGCCTCAGCCATGGAGATACCACTGGCCACCGTCACCCGCTTGAGTTCGCTGGCCTGAGCCTCGGTGAGCTGAATCTGAGTTCGTACCATATCTTCACCTCATGACATCATACCATGACACCATGCTTACATAATGTCATACTGTAAGGAAGTCAAGAGCTGGTCCATGTTTCCCGGATGG
Organism: uncultured Victivallales bacterium; assembly: GCA_903834675.1. The sequence continues at coordinate 1,058 of CAILKC010000912.1, forward strand.
CGCGCCTGCCCTCGGGCGGACAGCAGCCCATCGTCTGGGCACTGCCAGGCACGATTCCGAGCGCGACCGCGATGTCTTCAGCGCTTCTCCGGGACCGCGCCCTCGGGCTGCGGCGCCTCGGGCGCTGGCGCGGCGGCCGACTTCCCTTCCTCCAGTTCCCGGACCTCCTGCAGTTTGAACGCCTCACTGTACCGGATACACTCTTCCATGACGACCTGCCTTTCTGTTACGCAGGTGTCAACCTACAGTCGGACAAGACACTCGGCTTCGTCTGGCGCGAACTGGCTGACAGGAGGATTGTCTGTGAGCGGTATGGATCATGCTCCACGGGTGGTGGTCGTAGGCTATGGCCGCTGGGGGCGCTGTTGTCACTGCTATCTGGTCCGCAGCACGCCTGGCTTGACGCTTCACGGCGTGGTCTCGGCCGATGCGAGCAAGCGAGAGGCTATCGTTGCCGAGCAACACTGCCGGACGTACGGCAAGCTCGAAGAGGCGTTACAGGATGAGGCGGTTGACGTCGTGGTGCTGGCGACGCCCAACAGTGCTCACGCGGCCCAGGCGGTCGCCGCGCTCCAGGCGGGCAAGCACGTCCTGACGGATAAGGTGATGTGCCTGGACCTGGCGCAATGCGAGCGCATGATCGCCGCGGCGCAGCGCCACGACCGTCTGCTGACGGTGTTCCAGAACCGCCGTCTGGACGGCGACTTCCTGACGGTTCAGGGGCTCATGCAGGCGGGCGAATTGGGCGATGTCCGCTGGCTGGAGATGGCCTGGCAGGGTTTCGGTATCTGGGGCGGCTGGCGCGGCCAGGCAGCCATGGGCGGCGGCAAGATCTACGATCTGGGCGCGCATCTGCTGGACCAGATCCTGCTGCTCTTTCCCGAGACGGTCACGGGGGTGTACTGCCGCACCCATCACGACCTGATCGAGCGCGACATCGAGAGCGAGGGTTTTCTGGTCATCTCCTTCGACTCGGGCCGCACGGCCGTGGTCGACGTCTCCAGTCTTGCCGCCGTGCAGAAGCCGCACTTCTACGTCAGAGGAACCCGGGGAACGTTCATCAAGTCTGGCCTTGACCCCCAGGAGAAGGCGCTGATGGCCGGCGATATCGACAGCGCCATGGAGCCTGAGTCCCAGTATGGCACGCTGCGCACCAAGGACAGCGAACGCCAGGTGCCGACCGTGTCCGGACGCTGGCGGAGTTTCTACGAGAATCTCAGGGACAGTCTGACCGCGGGCCTGCCGCCTTTGGTGACGCTTCCCCAGGCACGACGGGTGATGGCCGTGCTGGACGCCGCCAAGCGCAGCGCCAGCGTCGGCCAGGTGATCCGCCCCGAGTGAGTTGGTTGAGGCTCTTGCGGAACCCCCCGCGTCTGGCCCTGGAGCCCGCGATGCCGAGCCCGTTTCGGGCGGGTTCGCGGTATTCCCAGATACGGCGGAGACCGCCGGCTCCAGGGGATTGCGTTATCGCGCGCGGTACAGCCTGGAGCCCGCGATGCCAAGGACCCGCAGGGGCCTGGTTCGCGGTATCTTGAGCCAGACGCGGAGGCAGGCGATACGGCGGAAGCCCCGGCAAAGCCGGTGCGGACCGCCGGCTCCAGGGAATACGGCGGAGACCGCCGACTCCAGGTGGGATGCTGGTGAGCCGAGGGTTCTGCAAGAGCCTTGGTTACTTGGCCACCGGCGCCGGTGCCATCTTTACGGCCGGAGCCGGCGCCGGTTTGTCCAGCGAGCAGCATCCCGTCAGGGCCGTCAGTGCGGCGGCAAACAACGCCGCGCCCCAGGTCTTAATCCATGTTTGTCGGGTCATCCCAGTCTCCATTTCCTCAGCTCAGCTGGAAGTCGCGCAGCATCCCGCGGCGCTCGCGCCAATCGGGGCTGACTTTGACCCACAAGCGGAGCGCCACCGGTCGGTCGCAGAGGATCTTGAGTCGGGCCTGGGCGTCGGCGCGGATCGCGGCGATGACGGCGCCTCCATGTCCCACCACAATGCCCTTTTGGGACTCGCGTTCGACGTGGAGGGTCGCCTGAATGCGGAGTGGGTTCGCGGCATCGGCCCATTCATCGATGGCTACGGCGAGGGCGTGGGGCACTTCCTGGCGCAGGTGGAGGAGGCAGGCTTCCCGGATCAGTTCGGCGCCGATGTCGCGCTCGAAGCTGTCGGTCACCTGCTCCGGGTCGTAGAGGAAGGGGCCCTCCGGCAACGCCTGAGCGACGCTCTCCAGGAGTGGCAGGAGCGAGGCGCGGTCGAGAGCTGAGACCCGTTGGACCGTGGCCGCGGGGATGAACTCGCGGTAGAAAGACTCGGTGCGGCGCATCTGCTCTTCGCTGGCGGCATCGCACTTATTGATGGCCAGGATGACGGTCGCCGTGGTTGCAGCGGCCGCCCGGTTGGCGACCAGCCCATCCTCCTCACCGGGCGCCCGCGTGGGATCGGCAATGCAGAGGACCACGTCCGCCTCGTCCAACACCCGCAGAACGGAGCGTTCCATGCACTGGCCGAGTTCGTCAGCGGGCCGATGCACCCCGGGCGCATCGAGAAAGAGCATCTGCACGTGCGCCTCGGAGTGGATGCCCAGGAAGCGTCGGCGCGTCGTCTGTGGCAGGGAGGAAACGGCAGCCAAGTGCTGGCCGATGACCGCATTGAGAAGGGTTGACTTACCGACGTTCGGCCGTCCCAGGAGGGCTACGTACCCGACCCGCCCGCGCGGCCAATCACGGTCACTGCTGTCAGGCATGGCACTCACTTTACGCCAAAGAGGGCAGAGAGATCGAACTGGGAGTAGGTATTCAGCGCAAACAAGGTCTTGGTGCGCTCCACTCCCGGCGCCTGGATGATATGACTGGTGATCAGGTGGGACAACTCGTGGTTGTCGGCAACGCGCACGACCGCCACCATGTCATACTCGCCCGCTACCAGGTGCAGTTCGGTGATGCCCCGAAATTGCAGCAGGTGATCTGACGTCTCGCGGAATTGCTTGTCCTTGACGCTGATGAGCACGAAGGCTGTGACCATGGTGTACTCCCTGGCTGGCGGCTTGAACCGCGCCGCGTCCGGCCCGCGGCGTTTTTTCCATGCCGATGCCTGGAACCTCGGGTTCGCTGGCGGGGTCATTACGGAGTGAAGGTTGGAATAAGAATTTAACCCCGGCGGGTTTTCTCCTCCCTCCTCCCTCTCTCCTTCCCGGCCCGCCGGGGCTTTCTTTTTTGGGGCTCTCAGCGCGTTTCTGCGGGGGTCTCTGCGCCTCAGGAACCGACCTCCACTTCAGCGGGACAGACCACGGCTGGGTCAAGGCTCTCGTGGCGTTGCGGAAAGGCGACGCGCGTGACCCGCCAGCCCCGGTGCCGCAGGGTACCCGTGTAGGGCGGCGCCGCGGCGGCGTTTCCCGTCAGGCGCACCTGCCTGGGGTCGAATCCCGCGGGCAGGGTAACCTGACAGCCCTCCGACTCGGGGCGCAGGGGTTCCATGCCGAAAACCTGCTGGAGCACCCGGCGACAGTCGTCGTGAATCTGTCGTGCCGCCGCTCCGACCTGGGCATCGCTGAAACCCTCGAGCGGCTCCTGCAGGAAGTCCACCAGTCGGCCCTCGCGTTGCAGTAGCACCAGGGTAAACACCGCGTCGGCCGGGAGGCCGGGCGGGGGGGTGGGTGGCGCGGGTTCCGGGGTCGCCGGAGCCGCGACCCCGGGCGCAGGGGCCGTCGGTGGCCGCCGACAGGCCTGCTCCCACGCCGCCGCCCGAGCGGGCGAGCGGAGGATGTCCCAAAACGCCTTCAGGGCCGTTACCAAGCGACTCATGGAGCGACGCTCTCCCGGTAAGCAGGGGACTCAGTCATCGCGGCGGAAGACGCCGGCCCGGATCAGGTAGTACAGCAGGGTCAACAGCGCGCTGACCGCGGCCGCGACATAGGTCATAAAGGCGGCATTCAGGACTTTGGCAGCATCATCGGCCTCGGCCAGGGTCACGACCCCCGCCTGTACCATGCTGACCTTGGCCCGGGCGCTGGCATCCCACTCGACCGGCAGCGTCACCAGGGCAAAGAGCACGACCAGCGAGAACAGCAAAGCGCCCATGAGGATGAACTGGGGGCGTTGCAGGAGGAAGCCGATCATGATGACGACATACGAGAGTGTGCTGCCGATGTTGGTAGCGGGAACGAGGGCTGAGCGCAGGCCGAGCAAGGCATAGCCCTTGGCGTGCTGCAGCGCGTGACCGGCCTCATGGCAGGCGACGCCGATGGCGGCCAGGGAGGTGCTGCTGTAGACATCGGGGCTCAGGCGCAGCGTCCGGCTGGTGGGATCGTAGTGATCGCTGAGGAAGCCATGCGTCATCTCGATGCTGACCTCGCGCACGCCCGCCCGGCTGAGCATAATCTGCGCGGCCTCAGCCCCGCTCAGGCCGCGAGCCGACGGAATCTTCGAGTAGTGCGCAAAGCGGCTACGCACAAACAAGGACGCGAACAGGGCCAGGGCGAGTCCCGGCAAGGCAAATAGGAAATACAGCGGATCGAATCCCATCATCATGACTCGCCCTCCTTTCCAGACCAGACCAGCCACCCCACTCGGAAAGTCACGCCTGGCACCTCACGCCGCAGCAGGAACGGCAGGCACCCCGCAGTGCCAAGCAATGGGAATGTAGCACATGAGCCCGCCGCGTCCATCGGTAGACGGAGGCCGGGTGCAAGACCGAGGGGGTCCCCTCACCGCGTCCGGTAGCGTGCTCAGAGCCTCGGCAGGAGCCAGAGGAAGAGGGCGCCAAACAGCGACAGGGTGACGATGGCCAGGAGATTGTTGACCACCAGGACCCAGGCCATGGCCGACTCGCTGCGTTCATGCACCTGACACATCACCATCAGGTTGGTGGCGGCCGGAACGGCAGACTCGATCAGCAACACCAGAGCGAACATCGGGTCCGCGGGCAGCAGGCCAAACCGACTCAGGGCCAGGACGTAGAGGCAACCGAAAAGCGGCATGATAAACAGCCGTCCGCAGGCCACGCCGACGTAGCTGCGCAGGGGCAGTTCCGCGGTTTTCGCGGGGGTATCGGCCAGGTTGGCGCCGAGCACGATCAGGGCGCAGGGAATCACGCCGTCGCCGACGACTCCCGCGGCGTCGATGAAGACGCGTAAGGGAGCGCCGTTGGCGACGAAGAGGGCGTGCAGCGGCGGCAGCAAGCCGAGTGCCAGGCCGATCAGGGCGCTGATGATTGGCGGCGAGAGAAAGTGCTCGCGCCGCAGGGAGCTCAGCGGCTGATGCGCCAGGTAGGGATAGCCGATGCCCCACAAGCACGGCGACATGCACAGCAAGTAGACCGAGATGTAGGCCACGCCGCGGTCCCCGGCCCCCGCGTCTGTCGCCAGAATGGGGGCGGTCGCGGCCAGGGCGGTCACCAGTGGGTAGGGAATGTAGCCAGAGTTGCCGAAGGCCGTGGCTGCCGTGACCAGTCGCCGTACCGCTGGCGGCGGTCGGATGATCCAGACCATCAGAGACCCCACCGCGAAGCCCACGCCGACATACAGCAACGCCGACGCCGGCAGCAGCGCCCAGCGGGCCAGGTTGGCGCCGCTGGCACTCGCACTGAGCTTGCTGATCAGCAGGCAGGGCAGCATCAGGTGCAGGATCAGGCGGCTCAGCGCGCGGCAGAAAGCCCGGTCCAAGACCCCCCGCCGCGCCAGCCAGGTCCCGGCGAGACAGACCAGGACGATGCGGAGCACGGCGGTGAAACTGACGGAGAGTACAGTGAACATGAGGGTCTCGGCGCCATCCCTGCTGGAGGCTTACACGGTTACGGCCTCGACCGTGCCGGTCGCTGCCGCCCAGCGCGCCAGCAGCGGATCGATGTCGGTCCGCAGGAAGGCCTCGACCTGTTGTGGACAGCGGCCGATGAAGCGGGCCGGATCCAGCAGCTGATCGAGTTGCCCGTGGACGGCGGCAAAGGCGGGGTCCTGCCGGATCAGCTCGAGCAGACCATTCTCGGCGCCGTCCTCTTTGACGCGGCGGCTGGCTTCCATGGAGTGTCGGCGGATGGCCTCATGGACATCCTGGCGGTCGCCGCCGGCCTTAACGCAGGCCATGATGATCGCTTCCGTGGCCATGAAAGGCAGCTCCTCGCGGAGGTGGCGGTCGATGATCTTCGGCCAGACCACGAGTCCGCCGGCGATATCGGCAACGGTCGACAGGATGATGTCCACCGCGAGGAAGGCTTCGGGGAGCACGAGCCGGCGGTTGGCGGAATCGTCCAGGGTGCGCTCAAACCACTGGTTGGCCTGCGTCTGGGCCGTATTGGCTGGCAGGCTGATGACATAGCGGGCCAGCGAGCAGACCCGCTCGCTGCGCATGGGATTGCGTTTATAGGCCATGGCACTGGAGCCGACCTGCTTGCTGCCGAAGGGCTCTTCGATCTCCTTGAGGTGGGCGAGCAGGCGCAGGTCGGTACACATCTTGGCGGCGGACTGGGCGATGCCGGAGAGGAGGCTGAGCACCTGGAAGTCCACCTTGCGGCTGTAGGTCTGGCCACACACCGGCACCGGCTGTCGGAAGTTACAGAGTTCGGTGACCCGCGCCTCGAGGGCGGTCACCTTGGCATGGTCGCCAGCGAACAGCTCCAGGAAGCTGGCCTGTGAGCCAGTCGTGCCTTTCACCCCACGGAAAGGCATGTCCTCGATCTGGCGCTGCAGGTCGCGCGCGTCCATAAGGAAGTCATTGAGCCAGAGGCAGGCACGCTTGCCGACCGTGGTCAACTGGGCGGCTTGGAAGTGGGTGAATCCGAGGGTCGGCAACTCGCGGTACTGTTCGGCAAAGCGGCGCAGGCGCCGCATGGCCTCGATGAGTTTAGTCCGCAGGAGGCAGAGGCCATCGCGCATCTGGATCAGGTCGGCGTTGTCACCCACATAGCAGCTCGTGGCGCCGAGGTGAATGATGGGCCGTGCGGTTGGGCACTGTTCCCCGAAGGCGTGAATGTGGGCCATCACATCGTGGCGCAGTTCCCGCTCCTTGGCCTCGGCGACCTCGAAGTTGATGTCGTCGAGATGGGCCGCCATCTCCGCGAGCTGCTGCTCCGAGATGTTCAGGCCGAGTTCTTTCTGGGCCCGGGCCAGGTTTAACCACAGTCGCCGCCAGGTCGAGAACTTGCGCTGCGGCGACCAGTTCTCGTTCATCTCTCGGCTGGCGTAGCGGGACGCCAAGGGGTTCTCGTACTGCAGTCGGTCCGTCATGGTCCTGTCCTGTTGCGTCGATGTGTACTTCTGGCGCGCCCCGCCCGCCGGCCCGACTGAGGGCAAAAGGGCTGGCGCTCTCGACCTGTACCTCGTGGTGCGGTGGGCTAATATGATGCCAGGCGCAGGATTCTGAAACTGCGGACGGAAACTTGCTCTGCCTTTGACGCCATCCCGCCGCCCCGCTATGGTGAGCCCGCTTAGGTTGGGGTCGCGACCGCGGACCGCCGCGTGTGTCCGGCCCCGTTACGGAGGACGCCAATGACGGCGTTTCGCAGTGCGTCTCTCGGAGTGCTTGTCGGCGTGGTGCTGGCGTTTTACACGGAGGGCTCCTGCATGGCTCAGACAATGCGCGTGCTCCCGGCGGGGCAGGTTCCCGCCGACCAACGGCTGAAGGATCTCAAGGATCTCAACGGCTACTTCCCCTTCGCGCCGCCGACCACGCGAGAGGCCTGGGAACCGCGCGCCGAGCAGGTCCGGCTGCAGATTCGCGTGGCGACCGGGCTGTGGCCAGAGCCGGAGCGGACGCCGCTGAACGCGGTCATCCACGGTCGCCTGGAGCAGCCGGGATACACGCTCGAGAAGGTCTACTTTGAGAGCATGCCCGGGTTCTTCGTCACCGGGAATCTGTACCGGCCCGTGAAGGCGAGCGGCCGGGTTCCCGGGGTGCTCTGTCCGCATGGCCATTGGCCCAATGGCCGCTTTACGGATTGCGGCGTGGACAACGTCCGCAAGCAGATCGTGCAGGGGGCGGAGCGTTTTGAACTGGGGGGGCGCAGTCCGCTGCAGTCACGCTGCATGCAGTTGGCGCGCATGGGGTGTGTCGTTTTCCACTATGATATGGTGGGCTATGCCGACAGCACCCAGCTCTCGTTTGCTCTGGCCCACGGCTTTGCCACGCAGCGGCCCGAGATGAATGCGGCGGAGAACTGGGGTCTGTTCAGTCCGCAGGCGGAGTCGCATCTGCAGAGCATCATGGGGTTGCAGACCTGGAGTTCGATCCGCGCTCTCGACTTCCTGGTCGGGCTGCCCGAGGTCGACGCCTCGCGGCTGGGGGTGACCGGCGCCAGCGGTGGCGGGACGCAGACGTTCCTCCTGGCGGCCATCGACCCACGGGTCACGGTCTCGGTGCCGGCGGTGATGGTTTCCACGGCCATGCAGGGCGGCTGTACCTGTGAGAACGCCAGCCTCTTGCGCGTGGACACGGGCAACATCGAGTTTGCCGCCCTTTTTGCCCCTAAGCCGCAGTGCCTGCTGTCGGCCGACGACTGGACCAAAGAGATGCCGAGCAAGGGGTTCCCCCAATTGCAGGAGATGTATCGCCTGCTCGGGGCGCCAGACGCCATCGGGCATCACCCTTTCCTGCATTTCCAGCACAACTATAACTACGTCAGTCGTGCGGCCATGTATGCCTGGATGAACCAGCACTTCAATCTCGGTCTGCCAACGCCGGTGGTCGAAGAGGACTACCCCTTGCTCTCGGCGCAGGAGCTTACCGTGTGGGACGAGCAGCACCCCCGCCCGGCTGGCGGCGACGAGGTGGAACGGGCGCTGCTGCGCTGGTGGCACGAGGACTCCCGTCGGCGCCTCGCCGCGCTGGCGCCGGTTGACGCGGCCTCCTTGCAGCGCTACCGCGAGGTCGTTGGCGGCGGCTGGCGGGCTCTTCTCGGCCGCGGGCTGCCGGCCGCGGGCGAGGTCAGCTTGGTGGAATCCGCGAGTTCTGAGGCCGGTGGCATCCGGACCACGGCGGGCCTGGTGCGTTGCGTGGCGCGCGGCGAGGAGCTGCCGGTCGTGCTGCTTGAGCCCAAGGCGGGCGCCGGGCGGGTGGCGCTATGGTTGCATGGCGCTGGCAAGTCGGGGCTTTTCCAGGCCGACGGCCAGGTCCAGCCGGCCGTGCGGCGCCTGCTCGACGCCGGGGTCGCGGTGGTGGGCGTGGACCTGCTTTACCAAGGCGAGTTCCTGCCGGACGGCGCCGCCGTGACCGAGACCCGGCGGGTGAAGAACCCGCGTGAGGCGGCGTCCTACACCTTCGGCTACAACCACGCGCTGTTCGCCCAACGCAGTCACGATGTGCTAACCATGATCGCGTTCCTGCGGCAGCGCTTTCCCGGCCCCGCGACGGTGTGGGTCGTCGGTCTTGAAGGTGGCGGGGCCTGGGCTGCGGTCGCCCTCACTCAGGCTCGCGAGGCGGTGGCGAAGGCCGCACTCGACACCGCGGGGTTCCGCTTTGGTGGCGTGACCGCGATGCAATCTCCCGACTTCCTGCCTGGCGGCGCCAAGTACGACGATGTGCCCGGGGCTCTGGCTCTGGCGGCGCCGACGGCGCTGTGGCTGGCTGGAGAGGGCGCGGCGGGGCCGGCGGTGACTCATGCGGCCTATGCCGCGGCGGGTGCCGCTAACGCCTTGACGGTGGTGGCGACACCAGCCTCGGCCGCCGCCGCGGTCGCCTGGCTTCTGAGCGAGTAGGGGACACGTAGGAAGGCAGGAGGTTTCGGCTCATCAGCATCCTGCCCGGAACGGGCTTGGCATCGCGGGCTCCAGGGTTGCAAGGAGATACCGCGAACCCGCCCGGAACGGGCTGGGCATCGCGGACTCCAGGGCGGCAAGGGGATACCGCGAACCTGCCCGGAACGGGCTGGGCATCGCGGACTCCAGGGCGGCAAGGGGATACCGCGAACCTGCCCGGAACGGGCTGGGCATCGCGGGCTCCAGGGCGGCAAGGGGATAC
>CAILKC010000913.1 GCA_903834675.1 uncultured Victivallales bacterium
GGCTGCGGCGGGGGCTGCCGCGGGGGCTGCCGCGGGGGCTGCCGCGGGGGCTGCGGCGGGGGCTGCGGCGGGGGCTGCCGCGGGGGCAGGCGCCGGCACATCCTTAGGCGTGGCCGGGGGCAACGGGACTGCAGCGGCGGGAGCTACCGCGGGGGCTGCCGCGGGGGCAGGCGCCGGCACATCCTTAGGCGTGGCCGGGGGCAACGGGACCGCCTTCCTGGCGGCGGGGGCAGGCGCGGGGGCTGCGGCGCGCTCGGCGGGGGCCAGCGGGGCCGATTTTGGCGCGACCGGGGGAACCGGGGCCGCGGTGGGGGCCGCGGCAGGCACGGCCCTCCTGGCGGTGGCAGCACCCGTCGCCCCGTCGTTGCCGGGCTCGGTCCAGCGCACCGCGGCCGCCTTGCCCGTTGGTTGTCCGCCGGTGTCAGGCTTCGCGACGGGGGCTGCCGTGGCAGCGCCGGAGTTGGTTTGTCCGGTCTTCTTAAGCAGCCCTCCAAGCAGCGAGTCGACCGACTGTCCGCCCTGGTTCTGCAGCGAGCCCTTCAGCAGGTTCTGCGCGGCCGCTTTGGCCAGGCCGGTAAGGAAGCGTTCAGAGTCTATCCCGGGCTTGGCAATCGTGCCGTTGATCGGAATAGAGGTAGGGGTAACCAGGTGGTCGCCGTCCTTCACCAAGTAGTTCATCACCGTGCTGCCGGTCGAGTTCTGACTCAGCCGCGCCTGCAGGGCACCGCCAACCCCCACGTCGAGGTCCAGCGCCAGGGATTGATCGAGGCCAATCTTGCCGCTGACCTTCACGGTGTGTTCGGGCGACACCTCCCGGCAGGTCTCGACCAGCACGTGCCCATCCTGGATGCGCGTCTTCAGTTCCACCTGTGCCAGTTGTAGCCGTTCCAGCTCAGGGACTTCCCATTTCTTTGCCAGTTCTGTCTGCCCGGGCAGCCCCTGCAGAACCAGACTCTTCGCTCCGGTCTCCAGGCGTCCGCTCAACGTCTTCTGCAAGGATGGCAGGGTGACGCCCCGCCCTGCCACGTCGAGGGTCATGCCCGTCAGCGACCCGAGAATCGAGGGAGCCAGGTCCGGCGCAAAGGTCTTGATGAACGGGGTCAGGTCCAGCGCGCCCAAGCTTAGATTCACCGAGTAATCGAGTCCCTGCACCGCCAGGTTCGCCTTGAGGGCTCCGGTCAGCGGGCTGCCGCTGACCAGTCCCTTGAGTGGCGCCACGGTAAGCACGGAGTTCTCGAGACGGAGGGTGCAGGCCACGTCGCTCTTGATCTCACCGTAGATCACATTCCTGAGGTCGACCAAGGCCACGACAGCGGTAGCGCCGGTATTGAACGGACCGGGTTCCGGCGCGGCTTCCTGGGCTGGGGGTGGCGGCGCTTTCTTCCCCGGTTTGGCCGTGTCGTCTGCGGGCTTCGATCCTACCGCCACATTCAGCAGGCCAGTGAGGTCCAGGAGATCGCCATTCAGCTTCAGGTCGACGCGGACGGGCGCCGACGCGAGGTTTCCCGACAGGCTCAGGTTAGCGAGGGCCTTCTCGCCCGCCTGGGCGCGAAGGGTCAACGAATCGAGCGCTACCCGGTCCGCGTACACCACGGCGGCAGCGGCCACCTGCGCCGCCCACGGCGGCAGCGGTTTGCCCGCGGCATCCAGCCGCCGGATGTCAGCGGCGGCCAGTTCGAGCGCGGCGCGGATCGGGCCGTCTGCCGAGGCCCGTTGCGCGTTGGCCTTCAGGGTCAGGGTCAAAGCCTGCATCTTGGCAAGTTCAGGACCGCCCATGGCCGCCGCCTTGAGAGCCACGGGGACATCCACGGTCATCTCCAAGCTTCCCGAACTGCCTTTGACGCGATCCCATGCCGCCGTCGCCGAGAACGCCAGCGCACGGTTACCAGCGGCCGAGACCGTTCCCGCCAGCTTGGACAGTGAGATCCGGTCCTTGCCTTCCGCCTGGCCCTGCACGGCACCCTCGACCCGGATGGCGGAGAACACCTGCTCGCCGCGGCGCCCAGCCAGACCCTCGAGGGTAAAGTTGCCACGCACCGCGGCGCCCAGCGTTTGCGCCTTCAGGCCGATCGCCAACGCGGCATCGAGCGCACCGCCATCGAGGCTCAGCCCGGAGTCGGCTGGCAGGGCAACGTTCGCCATGGCCAGGGGAAACTTCGTGACCGTCACGGTGAGCTCGGTATCGGTCCAGGTCAGGGTTCCGTCCTTGGAGCGCGTCAGGGTCAAGGGCTTCGCCAGGCCGACCCCGAGCATGGGGCTCTGGCCCGCCTGCGAGAGCTTGACTTCCAGGGTATCAAGACGCACGCGGGAGGCATCGGGAGCCGCGGTCCCATTCCAGCGCACGAGCAGGGTGGTCCCCTGCAAGGGATTTCCGGGGAGTGTCTTGCCAGCCCAGGCGGCCAGTTCGGTCAGGGCCTCGCCTGCGGCGGAGACCGAGAGACGGGTGCGCCAGTCGGCACCTTCCGGCTTCAGCAGAGCATCGACGGTGAGACTGCCCGTCGGCAACCGCAACACCAGAGACTTGAGTTCGGCGGCATCTGCCAATGTGGCCGTGCCCGCCACCGCCACCGTGCGGCCGTTGCAGACGATCTTGCGGAAGTCCAGGTTCACCGCCAGGTTCAGCGGCGGCAGGGACGGCGGGGGCGGCGCCGCGACCGCGACCGCGGTGGCCGTAACGGCAGCGGCAACCGGCCCAGCGCGGGGCGGCGGGGGGCTCAGCAGGGGTTTGGCAAAAGTCATCAGGCGGTCGACGTCGAGCAGGTCGGAACTCAGGGTGAGCGTCCGTCCCGCCGCCGCGGCCGGAGTCAGGCCCACGGCTCCTTGCGCGGACACCTGCGCCACAGGTCGGCCGCCCACGGAGACCTCCAGCGCCGCCGAGCGCACCGCCACCTCGTCCTTCTTCATCTCCGCCTGGAGCGCCAGCGCGAGGGCGAGTTCGTCGGGGCCGTTCTGTCCGCGCAGGCGGGCATTGGCCACACGGAGGCCGGCATCGGCAGTGAATGGCTGGAAGCCCTTCCCGGCCTGCCAGCGGACCTCGCCGTCCAGCGCGAAGCGTTCCAGCGGCAGGGCCGACCCCAGGCTGGCCGGGATCAGCGCGAGCAGTGACTCGCGAATGCCACTGAGGGCGGCGGTGCCCTCTCCGCCTTGGTCGAGATCGAAGCGTCCGGCGGCCTTCAGTTCCGCCGCGGCGGCGCCCTGAGGGCGCAAGGAGATCGTCAGCGCGTCCGCCTCGAGGCGCCGCAGATTCGTGGCCTTTGCCCCGATTCGGGCCTCGACCGAGAAGGGCTTGCCATACCCGCCCACGCGGTCCGCCAGCAATGCGTCAGCAACCTGCACCGTGGCCGTCAGGCTGACTGCCGCGCCTTGTTGAGCCACCGATAGCTCGGCGTCGGCGTCAACGCTGCCAGCCGCCACGGACAGGGGCAGCCCCGGCGGCAGGAACAGATTGGCCGTGTTCAGCGCGACGCCGCGAGCCTTGAGTGCAAGCACCGCCTCGGCCTGGGCCGCCGCCGGCGTCTTGCCGGCGAAGTCCAGCGTGAGCGGCCGGGACAGCGCGGCGCTGAGCATCTCGCGCTCCGGGGTGCCGGCCCGGGCCGTCAAGAGCCGGATATCGAGCGTCTTGCTGTCGGTGTGCCAGGTCACATCATGCTCGAAACTTGCATCGAAGGGGGCCACGTCACGCAGGCCCCACTTTTCCGAGCGTGGACTGAGCGAGCGCAGGTCGAGTTTACCGGTAGCTGCGATGGTCCAGGGCAGTTCCTGATTGCGCTGCATGTCGAGACTCAGCCGTTGCGGACTCCGGACGGCGATTTTGGCCCGGTAGATCCCTGATGGCGCGCCGAAGGACACGTCACCCAGTAGCGCCCCGACGAGGCTGAACACGGCCGACTCGATCGGGTCCGCCACCACATCGAGTTGCACGTCGGCGGGCTTCCACTGCACCCGGCCGCTGAGCGCCAGCGCGGCCTCCGGCCGGTCTCCCATGAACTCGCTCAGCGCCACGCGCCGGACGACCAAGGCGCCGCTCTCCATGGCCATCTGGACATCCAGGCGCACCTCGCGACCCGCCAGATCGAGCGCGTTCGCACGGCCCTGGCTGAACGCGATGCGCACCACCAGGTCGAGCGCTGAGACTGCCATGCTTGGCCGCAACCCGACGCGGCAGTCGCCGCTCACCGTACCCTTGACCCCCGAGACGCCGCCCAGGGTCAAGTCGTCAATCTGTCCACCGAGTTTTAGCTTGACCTCTTGGCCGCCGACCACCTCGGGCACCTCGAGCGAGAGATTCGAGGTCTTGACCGAGATCGGCTCCTGGCCCGGCCCCTGGCGCTGCTCGTAGATGAAGGAGAGGCCCGACAGCCGCACGTCGGCGATGCGGAGGTTAGACGCCTTGGCCTGGCTCAGGTCGTCCGCCTCCTCCTCGGCTTCAGCCTTAGGGGTCTTGCTGGGCGGGAAGACGGGCAGGTTCATGGAACCATCGGCGCGCTTCACAACGTGGATCGCGGTGTCGTCGAGCCGGATCTCATCGACCCGTACCCGTCCCCGCAACGCGCTCAACAAGCTGTAGCGCACGCGCAGGAGTTTGCCCTGCACCAGCGGCGCGTCATCCGGCCCCACTCGGACCTCCCCCATCTGCAGCCGCGAGAAGGGCGAGAACTCCAGGGAACCGATGCGGATGTCCGTCTGCAGCGCCTTGCCGACCCTCGGCACGATCACCGAGTTGATGAACCCGGACCGCGTGACCACGACCGCCAAGAGCACAACCACAAGCACTAGGGCAGCCAGTGCCAGACCTACCCGCTTCAGCCACTTCTTCATCGTCACGCCCTCGCAAGCTCGACACCAGGGACCCGTACTCACCCCGGCCTGGGGGAGAACTCCCGCCGACGTAACCCGTCCACAAGCCCCTACACAGGGCTCAGACACGGGCGCCCAGCCAGGGTTGTGCGTACCTTTTCAGCAGGCCGTACGCCGGGGGTAGGAGAGGCTCTAAGCATACCCGTTCAGAAGGGCTTTGCAAGAACCCCCGTTTGGTAGAGCCACCGGTGCAGGTGTCGTCCCGCAGCTTGGAGAGGCAAGTACAGGGGCGGTTCCACTGACCCGCGTTCGCCGCGGCGAACCGCCTCTTCCCAGCGCGGCGCACGGCGGTGTAGGCCGCGCTTCGTCCTGCTGGCCAGCAGAACGGCTCGTCGCCCTACACCGCCGCGCTATCGAGGTCGAGTATGCCGGGAGGCGTCAGACGTCGTAGTAGAGCTTGAACTCCCACGGGTGCGGTCGCAGAGCCATGGCGTTGACGTCATTATCCATCTTGTAGCTGATCCACGTGTCGATCACGTCCTGCGTGAAGACATCGCCCTTGAGCAGGAACTGGTGGTCGGCACGCAGGGCTTCGAGGGCCTCGCGCAGGCTGCCGGGCGTATGCGGCACGGTGGAGAGTTCCTCGGGGCTCATATCGTAGATATCGCGATCCAGCGGGGCTCCGGGATGGATCTTGTTCTGGATGCCGTCGATGGCCGCCATGAGCATGGCCGACATGGCCAGGTAGGGATTGCAGCTCGGGTCCGGGCAGCGGAATTCCAGGCGCTTGGTCTTGGGGTTGTTCGAGTACATGGGGATACGGATCGAGGCGGACCGGTTGCGGCTGGAGTAGGCCAGGTTGACGGGCGCCTCGAAGCCAGGGACCAGCCGCTTGTAGCTGTTGGTCGTCGGGTTACAGATCGCCAGCAACGCGGGCGCATGCTTGAGCAGACCGCCAATGGCGTACAGGGCCATCTCGCTCAGGCCGGCATAGCCATCCCCAGCAAAGAGTGGCTGGCCCTTCTTCCAGATGGACATGTGCACATGCATGCCACTGCCGTTGTCCTTGAACAGCGGCTTGGGCATAAAGGTAACCGTCTTGCCGTACTTCTTGGCGACGTTCTTGATGACGTACTTGTACTTGAGCATCATGTCGCCCATGGCGACCAGCGCGGCATAGCGGATGTCAATCTCGGCCTGCCCCGCCGTGGCCACCTCGTGGTGCTGACGTTCGATGGGCACGCCGATCTGCTCCAGCGTCAGCATCATCTCGCTGCGCATATCCTGCTGGCTGTCCGCCGGCGGTACCGGGAAGTAGCCTTCCTTGTAGCGAATCTTGCAGCCGTCATTGTGCGACAGGCCACTGGCGTCGAGGTTCTCCTTGCGACCGCTGTTCCAGTCGCCTTCCGA
>CAILKC010000914.1 GCA_903834675.1 uncultured Victivallales bacterium
CTGACGAAAAACTGCGGCATCTCCGCACAGACCATCCTCTCATCTGGAAATGGCCCGCATTCCTTGCCCTTGACACGCAGCTCACCGTTCTGAGGACGCAGATCGACGAGAACCAGCGCAGGGCCGAGAGGGTTGTGGACGAACTGAAAGGCCTCCGCGGCCGGGGCTGGGAAAGCGAGGACGGCCAGATCATCAAGTGGCCAGATGGCGCACATGAACTCTTCACGATGCGGGATCGCGATCTTGGGGAGAAACAGAAGGAGGACTACGCGACGATCCGCCTGGAGTGGGAGGCGGCGCGGAGCGTCTGGCAGCAGAGGATTGACGGAGCCTTCGTCCGCGACCTGAGTGATGCCCGGGAGAAGGTCCAAGGCCTAGGCACCGCGAGCTCCTCGGTGGAGGGCCTGAAGCAGGGATTGCTCGACGCAGACGGCACGAGGGAAGCGATCCAGAAGCTCCGCGAGCGGCCCAACCTGTCCCCCGAGTTGAGGCCAGGGCTGGAGGCGGTGCAGGTGCAGCTCGAGCACCGACGGAAAGCGATCGAGGAGAGGCTCAAGACCACGGAGGACGTCGTTTCCGCTACAGACCTCCCGGGCTACTTCGAGGCGCTTGCACTCTATGCGGCGACCTACCCGGACGACCCCTCCACATCGGGGATCGCCAAGGTTGTGGCGGCGAAGGGAGACTACCTTCTCTTCGGTGCATTCAAAGGCCTGCCCCCGAGCGTTGCGGACCCCGGCGGGGCGGCCACCGCGGCCCTGACCGAACTGGTAGCGCAGGTGGGGGGCGAGAACTACTTCTGGTCCGACGTCGTGAAGCGTTACGCGACGGGCGTCCAGGCTAGGGCAGAGGCGTCGACCTCGGTGCGCGAAGGGGCGTCTATGCGGGCCCGGAATGACCTGCTAGGGAGACTGTGGCGCATCACGTTCCAGCAGGGCAGGCAGGTCGCGGAGGTGAATGGTGTAGAAGTCATCGACTGCGACTCGGTGAGTCAGGACGGGTATCTGCGTTGGCCCGATGACACCGACCTTGCGCAGCAGTGGAACACGGCGAAGCGTGAGGTGGCCTGTGTCGGCGGTAGCGTCAGAATCTCGGGAATGTGGGTGCGGCGAGGCGCCTACTACGTCCCGACCGAAGACGATGCCGCGCCGGAGTTCGCGGACGTGCAAGACGAGAGGGCGCTATTTGCGCTGTCCATCGACAAGATGCCGCACTGCGCCTTCCTGCGGAAAATGGCGTCGGAGATGCCGGCAGAGGACGACGACTTGCCGGGCTACATGGTAACGAAGATCCGCGAACTCATCGACGACAAGGATATCTGTCCATACCTGAAGACACAGTTGCTCGGGGAGTTGGCCAGAGACCTGGGCGCTATATCACCAGAGCTGCCCGGCCCCATTGTGAAGCTGCAAAAGGACGTCGCCACGATCAATCAGGGGGTGGCCTGGCTCTGCACGCGGACACCCGACTACGATACGGCACGGGTGAAGTCGATTCACCTGCTCGCGGCCCAGCGGTTCAGCGTCGATAGCGTGACGCTCGAGCAGAAGCAGCGGGCGGCTCTCTTGGACGCCGCCCTGTCTCGGGGCGTGGTATGGGTGGGGCAGGTTCCCATAGACGGGCAGAACCAGCCGTCTCTGCGCAACCGCAAGCCACTAGCGATATGGGTGCTGCGACCGGGCCGCGAGGGCGCCCGGATGCAGGTTGTCGAGGCCGGGGTCTCGGGTGCTGGCGAGCCCCCCGTCACAGGTTCGGTCGCCCTTCTGCCCGGCGAACCCCTATTTGCGCCGCGCGAGCCGCTGACGAACTCCGGGGTCTTGGAGGCGGCAGCGGCACGACACAAGGTCGACGTGGCGCTGCTGCAGCAGGCACTGATGGGGTTGCCATGTTGGCCGCGACCGCCCCAACCTGGGGCCCCGTGACGCGACACCGAGAAGGTGGGGTGCTATGGCCTATCATATACGCTGGCAAGGTCAGGTAACGGGCCCCTATGAAGCGGCCCAGATCCTCCAGATGCTAGACTCCGGCAAGATCACCCGAATGCACCAGCTGTCCACGGACCGGAGGTCATGGCGGCAGCTCTCTGAGTGCGAGGAGCTCCAGACACCGAAATCCGAGTCCATGCCGCCCCCCCCGCCAACCCTAGGGATACCCGGCCGGCGGGAGATGCTAGGAGTTGGAGGGCGTCCCCCGGAGTTGAAGACCAAGCCGCGCACAGAAGAGGGGCCGACATGGTCCTTGGACCGGAACGGCCGTGAGGCGGGCCCATTCAACCAGTCGCGGCTTCTTGAGATGCTGGCCCGGGCGCAGGTCCAGTTGGGGGATGTGGCCAGGATGGACAGTGAGGTCGAGTGGCGAACGCTGGGTGACTTCCCTCAGTTCCAGACGCCAATCGCATGGCAGTCAGCAGCCGAGGTCACGGGGGATGCTCTCCCCTGCTATCCGAGTCTCGTGGCCCGGACAGCGGCCTTCCTCCTTGACCTAGTGCTGATCGCTCTCGCCGGTGGCTGCGGCGTGCTGCTCTCATCCTTGCTCGGACAGAACCTGGCGGGCACAGAGACAAGGCACGTCCTGGTGGTCATCGTCGCCGGGATCTACCTGTGCTGGGTATATCATGCACTGATGGAGGCCTCGATCCACCAAGCTACCCTCGGGAAGATCGCCCTGGGTATCCGGGTGACGGATGAAAGCGGTATGCGCTTGACCTTGGCGCGGGCGTCGTTGCGGTTCTTCGCCAAGCTCCTGTCCGTCCTGCCTTGTGGCTTGGGCTGCCTGGTTGCGGTACTCACACAGCGTCGCCAAGCCCTGCACGATCTGCTGGCCGGAACCCTGGTTGTCAGCAAGTCGACAACGAACAGAGACCTCGATAGCGCCAAGAAGGGGAGATGAGACAATGGCAAAGGCTGGGAACACCGGAGATGGGGCTTTGAACGCGAGTGAGCTGGGTAGGACGCCCGACAGCATCCTCGTCTGGCACCACCTTGATCCCGAGGCCCGGCTGGGGTTCAAGGCCGGCAGGTTCACCGACGCCAATGCTTTCCTGTCCGCCATTGTTGGGATGTTCTTCACTGGCATCACCTTCACTGGCATGTGTCTCGTCCGCGATTCCATGGTCGGGCAAGTCTTCCTCAACCGTGGGCCAGTCCAGTACGTCATCACGTTCCTGGCCTACTGGTCGCTTTCAATACTCTTCTTCAAGCTCCTCAAACTCAGGGTCCAGCGTCGCCCCTTGCAACTCATGATCGTCCCCCAGTCGCGCGACTTCGTGCTGGCACCCAGGACTGCCCAGATCGTCCTTCGGCGCATGGACAGCCTGGTGGACAACCCAAAGCACTTCATACTACTCAACCGCATTGAGCTGGCCCTCTCAAACCTCAGCAATATCGGTCGCATCTCCGACGTGTCCGACATTCTCGTGACGCAGGCGGGAAACGACGAAGACCGCATGGTCTCGAGTTACTCCCTCATGAAGGGCTTTGTGTGGGCGATCCCCGTTTTCGGCTTCATCGGCACGGTTCTCGGCCTATCCACATCGATCGGGGGCTTCACCAACGTCATGGCGCAGGCCAAGGACATCTCCCAACTGACGGCGGCCCTGCGTGGCGTGACCGGCGGCCTCTCGACCGCGTTTGACACAACGCTGCTTGGACTGCTGGCAGCAGTCACCGTGCAGTTGCTGCTCACATGGCTGGTCAAGAAGGAAGAGGATTTCCTGCACGAGTGTCAGGAATACTGCCATCTTTACATCGTCGGTAGACTCCGGCTGGTCGACCCCGGCGAAGACAACGACGCCTCCCAGCCAGAGCCCCCGGAGGCGCCCTGATGCCTCGCCGCCGTAGCGAAGGTGCGCCCCTGAACCTCTTCTCGTTCCAGGACATCGTGATGTCCGTGTCCGGGGTCATCATCTTCGTCGTGCTCTTGATGGGTGTAGAGCTTTCCCAGGTTGAGCCCGGGAAGCCTGGCGGACCGGCCAACCCAGACCGGTCCCAAGAGCTAAGCGCGATGGAGGGGAAGAGCAAAGGGTTGAGGGCCCAAGTGACAGAGCTATCGCAGCAGGGGCCCCCGCAGAGGGAGAGACCACGCACGGACGATCTTGTCGAGTTGGTGAAGACGAACATCGGGATCGACCAGCAGACCTCGGACTTGAAGGCGCAGACCGACAGAGACGCGATGGAGGTGAAGGCCCTCCAGGCTGATCTCGCAGAACTCAACGCCAAGGCCGGGATCCTCAACCGGCAGGTCGATATCAAGATGAAGGAGATCGAGCACATCATCATGGAGCCCGATCAGGTGGAACCCGACACCACCGTGTACTTGGTGGAATGCTCGGGTACTAGGATTAGGCTCGGGAAGCTGGGCTCCCGGGAAGCCCTGAAAAGTTATGGTACGCAGGTGGCTGATCAGGCGGACTTCCGGAAGCATGTGACTGGCCTAGCCACTGGCAGGAACTGCCTGGTCTTCATGATCAAGCCGTCCGCGAGCGGATATGCCATGGACCTCGCGTTGCGGACGCGCGAGGAAAGCGGACTAGCGGTCGGCTACGACGCGCTAGAGGAAGCTCACTCCATCCCCTGGCGGTGATGCCCTATGAGCAAGAAAGGCAACTCACTCGGCAGCGATAGCCTGGACATGCTGCTCGATACGATGTGCAACACCTTCGGCTGCATCATCTTCGTTGCGATCCTGATGGCGGTCGTCTCGCAGGAGGCGGGTGACGCCATAGCGTCCGGCAACCAAGCCGGGGTCAGCGAGGCGAAGGCCGCACAGCAGCGTGCCCAACTATCTGTTCTGGAGCAGGACATCGCCCGACAGGAGCAACTCGTCAAGGTGTTGGTGGAGATGCAGGACGATGGGGCGAAGGATGTTGTGGACCATACGGCAGCTATCGAGAGGGAGAAGGAGAGGGGCAAGGAGCTCGAGGAGATCAGGGCAGCTTCGGAGAAGAAGAAGGCCGAGACATTGCACGACATCGAGTCAACCAAGGTAGAGATCGACAAGACCAAGGTTGCCATCGGTGAGTTGGAGAAGCGCCTGCAGGAGGGCCGTATCGTGACCCGAAAGTTCCGCGTGCCACGGCTGCGCACACCGATGAGTTCTGCGGATAGCGTCGTGAACTGCGTGCTCCAGGGTGGGAGATTCTACGTGGTGCGGGAACTGCCGCCGGGAAATGGTTTTGACGCTGAAGATGTGGCGGTGTCCACCGGCAAGGGTCCGGACGGGGCCGAATTCTACGTGGTCACTCCACTCGCCAAGGCTGGCCAGCCGATTCAGCACCTGGACGCACCCAAGGGTAAACTGAAGCAGGCCCTGGAGTTGGACCCGAAGCGAACCGTGGTCGAGTTCACGGTCTACCCAGACTCTTTCCGCGAGTTCATCCTGCTGAAGCAGGAATTCGCCCAGAGGCACTTCGAGTACGCCTGGAAGCCCTTGACTGCCGACGCACCTCTGGTGTACAGACAGGGCCGCATCGGCATGGTGCAGAGGTAGGAAATGCCAGGATTCGTGATGCACCGAATGCCACGGAGGAGGCAGCTCCGCCCTTCATGGGGTAGTGAAGGAACGAGCCGCACACCACTTGGGGCCCGCTCCCGGCCGACTGCGCCGCCCGCCGATTTAGGACCCGGCAGGTAGACCTGTGCCGCTGACCGGCGCTCCGCCATGGCCCCCTGCACGCCCCTCAGTTGGAGTCGGCACCGGCGCCAACGGCGCCCGCCGGCAGCTCTGATGGCCCGTACGTGTAGGTGAAGTCGCGAGTCCGCTCTCCTTTGCGGCGCAGTTCGACGGGCTCATCGAGCACCATCTGCCTGCCGCGATAGACGTGAAGGGTGACGACGGTCGGGCCGGTTCCCGCGAAGTACTCGACATAGAACCGGTAGCTGCCACGGGGGGCCTTGCCCGGCGGCCAGAACACGTTCTCCGGACCGCCGCTCGTAGTGTCATCTCTGTCCATCTCGCCACCGCAGGGACAGCGTCGGTCGTTGTACGAGATGTGGTGCCCCTTCGGGTCGACCACATGCAGGTCGAAATCGCCCTCTGCGGGCTGCCAGTACAGGCAAAACGAGACATCGCCGGTCCCGAGTTCCCCGCGCGCGCCGCCACCCTCGCCACCTTTCCCCCTCGCCCGACGCCCAACCCCTGCCGCCCGAGGCTCCGGCGGGCTTTCCGGCACTTCGTGACGCGCCGGCCCTGACATGCTGGTGATCGGCGCGTCTGGGACCAGCACGGGCGGCAGAACCGGCAAGGCTGCCGACGGCTCCTCTGCAATGACCTTGGTCGTCGCAGGGACGCGGGACGCGGGTCCGCCATCCGGCTCCGCAGAAGCGCGGCCTTGTGTCGCCGGCCCGGCCTCCACCGCAAGCGCAGCACTGCCGCATGCACCGTCTCCCTTGCCGTCACCGGTTCCCTGCCCAACTCCCCCGCCCCCGCGGCCAGAGCCACCACCGCTGCCGCTACGGCCCTGTAAACGAAGCAGCAGCAGGAACAGGAAAAGGACCAGCAGGAGCGTGACCAGGCCAAGCACCAGTGCGGGCCCGCCACGGCCCCCCGACCGTGCAGGGCCAACGCGAGGCACGCCAGACTGCCCGGCTGGCACCGATCCCGTACCTGAAGGCGATGTCCTCTGTGATGGCGTGTTCATACGGCTCGAACGGCTCACGGTGTCCAGTCTGGGCGAGGCCGAGAGGGTCGCGGTCCCGGCGTGTCCGGATGACTCACTGGTTCACCGGCAGGTACCGGTAGTAGACCTCCAGCGACATGATGTAGAGGGCCGTGTTGCATGCGGTGCCACCTCGGCCGCCAGGCCACGATCCCGCCTGCGGGCCGTCCTTGACCTGTAGCAGGATCACCCCGTCGCGGAAACGCTGATTCCACTCCTTCCAGTACTTGCCTCCCATCTGGAACATCGCAAACGTACCGTCATACACCTGGAACACGTTCCCAAGCTGCGGCCCGGCTTGGTGAAGAACTTCAGCAATCCTGATGCACTCCGGGGACTTGTGGTCGCAGTCCAAGAAGACACGAGAGAACAGATTCACTGCGGTGCGAGCGCCTGTACGGCTACCCAGACCTCAGGAAGTTACGCACGGGGACTCGCAAGTTGAACGCCGGTCGTTTCGCGGGTCCGGCGGCTCCTGTCACAGCTCCGGGGCGCCGGGGAGCAGGCAGACCTGCACGGGAACGGCGCGTCC
>CAILKC010000915.1 GCA_903834675.1 uncultured Victivallales bacterium
CAACCTCGTAGGACACGAGGCGCTTCCCATTCCGCCCCTCGTCCGCCGCGGCGGACGAGGGGCGTTGGAGGGCGCCGCTGCGTCGGCGCCGCAGCGGCCACGCAGGGCCTCCCTCCAGGCGATCCGGCGCGTACCGGCCGGATCGGAATGGGAACCATGTCGGCACGTCTCATTCCGGTATGTCCGGCCTGCAAGCCTTAACCCTGATCCCTGATCCCTGAACCCTGAACCCGAGATCAACCCAGAACCTGCCCCTTACCGGTCACCACGTACTTGCAGGTGGTCAGTTCGTCGATCCCCAGCGGACCTCGGGCATGGAGCCGACCGGTGCTGACGGTCACCTGTGCGCCCATGCCGAACTGGCCGCCGTCCGTGAAACGCGGCGAGGCGTTCAGGTAGACACAGGCCGAGTCCACCAGAGCCGCGAAACGCGCCGCCACGGCCCGGTCGTTGGTCAGGATGGCGTCACTGTACCCAGAACCGTGCTCAGCGATCGCAGCCGCCGCAGCGTCGACCCCCTCGACCAGCGCGAGATGCACGGCGCCCGTACCGCCGCCCGTCGCCAGGCCGGAGGCGAGCTGAAGGCTGGCCAGCAACTTGGACGCCCCGGCGTCCGCCGTAAAAGGAAGCGTCTTCTCCAGAAGCATGTTTGCCACCGCCGGCACGATACGTGGCGCGACCGCACGATGCACCAGCACGACGTCGGGGCCGTCGCCACCAGGATCCATGGTCACCACATCCGCTACCACCGCCAACGCCAGCGCCAGGTCGGCGTCCTCGTCGACGTAGACGTGCCGCCGCCGACCGCTCTGCCCCAGGACCGGCACCAACGCCTCGCCAACAATCGCCTCCACCCACGCCGCCGAGCCCACCGGAATGGCCACGTCAACCAGGTCGCGCTGCCGCACCAAGGCGCGCCGGGCCGCCTCCCCGTGCCCCGGAACCAGGTACACCAGCCCCACGCTTGCCTGGCCTGGAACCGCCGCGGCAGACAGCGCCCGAACCACCGCGGTACAGGTGCGATTCACCATCGGACCCGCCAAAACCACCACCGCGTCTCCGGCCTTGACGCAGAGTAGTAGCGCATCGATCACGGCCCCGACATCGTACTCCACCAGCAGCGCCACCACCCCCAGCGGCACCCGCGTTTTCTCGATCTTCAGGCCGTTCGGGCGGATCCAGGTAGACTCGACTCGACCCACCGGCTCGGGCAACCCGGCCAGCGTGGCCGCCAGTCGAGACTTGGACTCGAGATCGGCGCGACTCAGGGCCAGAGCCTGCACCACGTGGGTCGGCGCCACATGCGCCCGGGCGTGTGCCGCATCGTCACGGGCCGCCTTCAGGATGCCGTCAGCGGCGTCCTGCAGGGCCGCCCCGAAGGCCAGGAGGCACGCATTTTTCTGCGCTCCTGGCATGAGCCTCAAGACCTGGGAGCAGGATCGGGCCTGGCGGGCGACAGCCTCGACCTCGACATCCGCGCTGGCGAGTGGCATGGTCATGAGACCTCCTGACCGGAGCGGTGTGTCAGCACAAGGTAATCCCGGTGAACCACCTCGTCGAAGCAGGCGTCCTGCCCCAAGATGCGGCGAATCTCGGCGGACTTCAGCCCGCGGATGCGCGCGACCTCGTCATGCCGGTAGTTGCTGACGCCACGGCCCAATTCATCGCGGTTCTCGTTCAGAATCCGCACCGTATCACCGCGCCCGAAAGCGCCATCCAGGCTGACAATACCGCCCGGTAACAGACTGCGGCCTTTGCGACAGACCGCCTCTTCGGCACCGCTGTCGATAACCACCGCCCCAACCGGCTCGCTAAAGAAGGCCAGGAAGCGCTTGTGCCCGGGCATACGCCGCCCCTGAGCCCGCCCGCAGAACCACGTCCCGACATCCTCGCCACCGGCGATCTGGCCGAGCACGCCGAAGTCGCGACCGTCGGCGATGACCAAGCTCTCACCGGCCCGCATGACGATCTCGGCAGCGCGCAGTTTGGTCGCCATCCCACCCACACTGAAGCGGTTCCCGTCCGTGCCGCCCGCCATGGCCCTCAATTCGCCCGTGATCTCGGTGACGGCGGAGATGCGGCTGCCCAGGGTGCCTGCGTCCGTGCGCAGCCGCATCCCGTTGATGCTGGTGAGGAGGATGGTCAGGTCGGCGCGCAACATGGCCGCGACCATGGCGGCCAGGGTGTCGTTGTCGCCCAACCGGATCTCGGCCACACTGACGGAATCGTTCTCGTTGATCACCGGCAGCACCTTCCTGGCCAGGAGAGTGTCGAGGCAGGAGGCCACGTTCAGGTGCCGTTCCCGGTTCTGCACGTCATCGGCCGTGAGCAGCAACTGGGCGCAGTGGAAACCGCGGGCCACGCAAGCGGTTTCGTAGTGGTACATCAAGCGGCACTGGCCGATGGCAGCATGCGCCTGCAATTCAGGCACCGCGCGCGGTCGCGTGACGGTGCCCATGACCGTCATCCCCGCCCCGATCGCGCCGGAGGTGACCAGCAGCACCTCCCAGCCACGCTGACGCAGCTCGGCGATGGCCCCCACCAACAGATCAATGCGCTCGGCCGCCGACACCCCGTCGACGTCAGTGAGCAATCGAGTGCCCACCTTGACGACCACCCGCCGCACCCCCTTGAGGGCCGTGGCGCGCACACCGTCATCGCTTGCGGAGAAGGCCATTCCTTAACTCCTGGGGCTCCATCCCTACTCAGCCCGTGGCCATCCGATCTGCCCGGGGGCAGCCCGCGCCACCCACAGGCGTAAGGCCCATACTATAGTAGGTCGTGGCCAAGCAGCACGTGGAAGCCGAAGAACCCGCAGTGCCCCGGTCTGGCCGCCAGGGGTCCGCGATCGCGCTGGCCGCCAGGCCACCCGTCACGGTACGGCGGCGTTGCGGGCTTTGCCCGCTGCCGACCGCCGACTCCTCGCCGCCGACCAGCAGGGAGAAGCGGACGTGACCGCCCGCAAGCGCCGGGATTCCGGGGAGTTAGGCCCAGGGGATCAGCGCCGCGTAGGCGATGCCACCGCCCCGCCCCGCCCTGCCCGGCCCGCCGCGCCGCGAAGCGCACCGGCGGTAGAGCCTTGCGGTCTCCCCCCGCCAGCGGCGAGCAGGTGAAGCCGCGGTCGCCCTGTCCCTCGGCAAGCCCCCTTTTCCGGCAGCGCCTTGACGCATTCCAGATGGGCCTTCAGCGGCCCGATCAGCCAGCCGGGCAGGAGCGTGGTGCGATCCTTGTCGCCCTGCTTGCGCGCACCGTGCCCCAGCCCCTGCTCGAAGTCATGGTCCTTCACGCGCAAATGCGTACATTCGGACACCCGCAGTCCGCTCCCATAGATCAGCCGCAGCATCAGACCCACAACGCCGTCGAGCTCCGCCAGCACCAGCGCCACCTCCTTTTCGGTCAGCACTACGGATGTAGTAGGGAGGATGCCGCTCGTCCACTTGGTCACGATTTCGCAGATAGGCACCAACATCCTACAGATCAATGGCTTCGAGTGTGTTCATACGAACCCCTCCAGATTCGCAGACTGACGCATAACCCAGCCCCAGCGGGGTATTTCCTACACAGGAAAAGGGAGTAATAGGCTTATTATTATATGTCCATTTTGAAAAAGTCCGACTGGACGCATAGTACGTCTGCGCCGGGGTTTTGCGACAACCCGCTCCCGCTGCCGCGGCGTTGCGCCCAGCTGAGGACCGCCGGATTGGCACCCCACAAGCCCTTTCTGCCACATACGTTACGCATTGCCCAAGCAAGACGGATTGCAGGATCTGCAGGCGAGTGGTACCTTGCCGCTCAGAGGGGTAGGAGTAAGGCCCTTGGGCGGCCTGCCCGAGTTTCGCAATTGGCGTTCGGTCCAGAGATATGGCGACCCGTCTGAGAACGAAACTGCTTCTGACGGGAGGGCTGGCGGTAGGGCTTCTGGTTGCCCTCGTTTCCGTCCTCTACTGGACGGGATTCGTGCTGTTTCAGGAGTGGGAGTTCATCTGCCAGAACACGGCATCTCAGAAGGGATACACGGAGTTGTTCTTCGGGCTGAAGACCGACGAGTGGGAAGTGCGTTCAGAGCTGGCCAGGTTCATCGGCGAATCCTACCCGTCGGAACTCCGGTATCGCTGGGTGCCCGTGGAACGAGTCCCATGGGGGATTCTCGGGGACCGCCTGCCCAACCGGGCCATCCCTGATCCTGGGCCGATCATGAGGACGCGAGGGAGGACCTTCAGCCAATACGTCCGTTCACTGTCTCCGGTTGAGCGAAAGCGACTCTACGACGTGCTCTGTTCAGGCGCTCCCCAGGCGTACGAGCAGCAGATTGAGGGATTCATGGACTGGATAATCGCGGAATCGAGCAAGCATCACACCGAACACCCGGCTCCAGCAGCCGGAGTAGCGCGCTGACCCGTAGCGTTCGGACAGGCATGGAGATGACAATGGACGGACAGCACCAGGAAACCATCGATGATCCGCCGAAGGTGCGTTATGTATCAAGCTTGTTCTTGAGAGCCATGGAACTGGGGATGCTTGAGTTCAGCTTGAGGCGTACCGAGTCGTGGTTCACGATCAGCGGCAAGGGTGGATCGGAGGATCTGAGCGAGTTCGCTCGGACTTGGCTCGTGCGATGTCCGTCCTGCGGTCGGCATCTTGACTCGCTTGCCGACCAACTGGACGCTGTGTCGGCCGATGATCTATGGAGCAGGATCCTTACCATGGCCGAAATGGACGAAGGGAGCGCTGAAGGTACCATCAGGATTGAGGTGCGGACACGCTATCCACACATGGACTGGACGATCAAAGTGAGACGACCCGAACCTGACCTGCTGGACTTTCGGCTGAAGATCGATCGTGTGCACATGGCGTCCCCTGAATGAACTGGGAACTCAAGGCTTTACCGAACCACCCCTTGCACTTGACGCCTTGCTTCGCGCGGCGCAAGTGAAGGCACCGTTGGCCGGAGTCGAACTGACGCAGACGAGATCGGACGATGAAGAAACAGACCATCCACCACGTGATCAGCATTGCCCTAGCCCTGCCGCTGCTCGTTCTGGCCTTGTTGATGGTCACCGACGAGCCGCATCTTCTGAGCCCTTGGAACAGGGAGTTCCTGGGTGGACTGTGGATTCTGGTGTGGCCGATGCTCCTGGCTGGCACACTCATCCCGCTGAATGCCGCGCTGGCCCTCCTGGCGGTACGCCGGAGGGGGAGCAGCACTGTCCCCAGGGGCAACGTGGCCCCTGTACCGGCCCGGACTTCCCAAGGACATCCGACCACATAGGCCAGTACGCATTGGCGAGAAGAGAGTGCCGCGTCCTGCCCGCTGGCGCAGTCCTGTGGCCGTACTACGTTTGGGATGTGACAATCTACGAGATAGTCTGGCCTGCGGATCGAGTCGAGCACATCGCCCGGCATGGGATCACTCCCACCCAGTTCGAGGAGGTCTGTTTCGGCAATGCCTTGGTCCTGAAAGCGAAGCGCGAGGGCAAGAATCCCGTCTACCATGTACTCGGGAGAACGGCCTCAGGCGACTTCTTGCTGTGCATCGTGATCGCCTTCCCGGATGGGCGCGGCTATCCGGTGACCGCACGTCCGATGAAACCCAATGAGGAACGGCGCTACCAGCGTTGGAGCACAACATGACAGCACTACCCAATACAGACTCAATCGCCGAACTCGCCGCGTTTTGGGACGAGCACGATCTGACCGAGTTCCAGGATGAACTGGAGGAGGTCCAGGAAGCTGTGTTCGTCAAGCCCGGAAATCTGCTTGTTCAGCTTTCTCCGGGAGACGCTCAGGCCCTTCACGCGATAGCCACCAAACGCAGGGTCACCGAGGCCGAACTAGTATCGGCTTGGATCCACGAGCGGGTACGGTCGGCCTGAGCGAGCAAAGACGCGGACGCCAACATCAGGATGCACTTGATGGCTTTGCTTCGCGCCGCCACAAGTGATCCAAGCGGTCGATATCACGTTCGGCACGATAAAAACGAAAGCGCACATTTGAGTAAACGACCATGACGATTGGAATACATAATGGGTAGATTCACCGTAGCAGAATTTTGCGTTGGTGGTGGAGGTCAAGCTCTTGGGCTTGAGGCCGCAGGGTTTGACTGCATAGCCGCCGTTGAGATTGATACGAATTGTTGCACAACGCTTCGCCTGAACCGTCCGCAATGGAACGTTCTACACGAAGATATGCGATTAGTCGATGGTAGCCGGTGGCGCAACGTCGATCTGTTTGCAGCCGGTGTTCCATGCCCCCCTTTTTCCATTGCTGGCAAACAGCTCGGAACTGACGACGACCGCGATTTATTCCCTGAAGCGATTAGGATCATCCAAGAGATGAGGCCAAAGGCCGTCATGCTGGAAAATGTTCCGGGATTTGCCTCGGCCAAATTCTCTGAATATCGGGATAAGTTACGAATACAATTGCTGGATATGGGCTATGAATCTGATTGGCGAGTCTTACAAGCCGCAGACTTTGGTGTTCCTCAATTGCGCCCCCGGTTTATCCTTGTTGCCCTCCCCCCAAATAGAATGCCTTTTTTTGAGTGGCCTCAGCCGATCAGCAAACAAACAACCGTTGGAGATACACTTCGAGATTTGATGGTGCAGAGAGGATGGAAAGGTGCTGACCAGTGGGTGGAGAACGCACGGAAGATCGGCCCTACCATTGTCGGTGGATCAAAGAAGCATGGCGGTCCCGATTTAGGGCCTACTCGTGCCAGAAAACAGTGGCGTGAATTGGGTGTTGATGGCCTAGGGATAGCCAATGAACCACCAGCGTCTGATTTCCCAGTGGATGCCTTTCCTCGCTTAACTGTCCGCATGGTCGCAAGAATTCAAGGGTTCCCTGACTTTTGGAAGTTCAGTGGAAAGAAGACGGCTGCATATCGGCAAGTTGGCAATGCTTTTCCACCGCCTGTTGCTTCATTCGTAGGATTAGCCATCGCAAATGCCTTTGACGGAAAATATCCAACGCAAAATTCACATAGGGCAATTCAATTGAAACTGTTGGAGCAGACAGTTCCATACTGTTGATAATTATACAAACGAGGTAGTCATGAGCAAAATCGGTTCAAAAGAAAAGATACGGCGTTTTTTCCTGGCCAACATCGGTCGTGTTATCGAATCGCATGAGCTTCAGGCGGCAGCAGATGGTGCAGTCCAATACAGCAGGCGATTGAGGGAACTACGTGATGAGGAAGGCTGGCCGATTCTGTCACACAATGATAGTTCAGAATTGAAGCCGGGGCAGTATCTTCTCCGCCATGAACCATCACACAAAGAGAGACCTCATTTTGCCCGTATGATCTCCGCAAAGCTCCGCGCCGAAGTGCTGGATCGCAACGGTTTCACATGCCAAATGTGTGGCTTGACACCGGGCGAGATTGATCCCGCGACCAATAGACCGGCACGGCTACACATTGGACACATCAAGGACAAGTCGCTCGGTGGTAAAGACGAATTATCGAACCTTCGCTCGCTTTGTTCAACTTGCAACCAGGGCGCGAAGAATATTACAGCGGAAAAACCAAGCACCATATGGTTGCTTTCGCAAGTGCGTCGTGCTGGTCGGGATGAACAAAAATCAGTATATGAGTGGCTAAAGAGCAAATTTGAAGGTCAATGAATCGCCGAACAAGGCGCTGCACAGGACGGGAATTCCGCTGCGCTCCATCCCCGCCAGTGACCTTTAGCGTTGCGTCCCGGAAGTATGAACATGAAACTGACCATCACAACCCACGCTGAACAGGCCAGGCAAGATCGAGCGTTCTGGCGCGGGCAGACACCCGAAGCACGCTTGGACGAGGTCGAGAGACTCCGGAACGAAGCAGGG
>CAILKC010000916.1 GCA_903834675.1 uncultured Victivallales bacterium
TCATAGGAGGTTGCGGCAAGTCTCATACAAGCAGGATCCCCGGTAGGTGCCGGACCTGACCGCCAGAGAACTCCGGTGCCCCGGCAGGGGATTCTGCCATTTGTCATGGGTCTTTGGTCATTCGACCCTCTGCGGTTCTCAGACAAGCGAACCCCTACGGAACTGACATGCGCCCGTGTAACCGGGGGGGAAAGCGGCAGTCAGAGAGGCGCGGTATAGTGTGCCGCTTAGAGTCTGAGGCGTACGACGGCGGTGACACGAGGGTGAGTAGGTATTCGTCGCAGGCCGATGGAGGGGTGACAAGCGTGAGTTCAGCAGTCGAGACGCGACAGCCGCCTGGCGACCCTGGTCAGTCTGAGGAACACTATCGGTTGATTGCCGAGAACTCCCTGGACGTGATCTGGACAGTAGACCTCGAGGGACGGGTCTCCTACGTCAGTCCGGCGGTGGAGAAACTGCGGGGCTACACGCCCGCAGAGGTTGTGGGGCTACCCTTTTCCGCGGTGATCTCGCCCTCGTCCTTCGGGGTTGTGCGTGAAAGCATGGAACGCATCCGCGCCCAGGCTGAGGGCAAGGAACCCGAGGCGCCGATCACGGCCGAGGTCGAACAGCCCCGCAAGGACGGTTCCACCGTGTGGACCGAAGTGCTGGTGCGGGTGATGCGTGACGATGAGGGGCGTCCGCTCGGGGTCTTGGGCGTGTCTCGGGACGTGACCAAACGCCACCTTGCCGAAGCGGCCCTGCGTCACAGCGAGGCAAGGCTTCGCAACATCTTCGACGTCGCGCCCATGGGCATCATCTTCGTGGACCACTGCGGCCGAATCCTGGATGCCAATCCGGCCCATACCCGCATCACCGGCTATTCGGCCGAGGAGCTGCGTCAGTTGCCGGACGCACTCAGCCAGTTACATCCTGATGAAAAAGCCGCGGCCCGGGCGCACTTTGCCTCGGTCGCCGACGGCGAGCAAGAGCGGACGGCGCCCAGTGTGTGGCGGCTCATCCGTGCGGACGGCAGTACGGTCTGGGTGCGCCATGTCGGCGTCGGCGTGCGCGCGGCCGATGGCCAACTTGACTATGGCGTGGCTATCGTTGAGGACATCACCCAGGCCAAGCTCATCGAGGAACGCCTGCGCCAAGCCCAGAAGATGGAAGCCGTCGGCCAGCTCGCCGGGGGCGTCGCCCACGACTTCAACAACGTGCTGCAGGTGATCATTGGCTACACCCGAGAAGTCTTGGCCGAGTTGA
This sequence comes from uncultured Victivallales bacterium, assembly GCA_903834675.1. The sequence continues at coordinate 1,246 of CAILKC010000916.1, forward strand.
CCACGCACGATCCGCATTACCAGCCCCTGACGCAGGTCGAAGGCGCGGCCAAACGCGCGGCGAGCCTGACTCGGCAACTTCTGGCCTTCGGCCGTCAGCAGGTGCTGCGACCGGAACCCCTGGACCTGCGCGAGGTGGTCCAGGGCGTGGTGCAGATGACGACCCGGCTGCTGAGAACCCAGATCGAGCTTGACTATCGGCCGGGGCCAGACGCCTGCCCGGTGCTGGCGGACCGCGGCCAGATGGAGCAGGTCGTGGTGAACTTGTGCCTGAACGCCCGCGATGCCATGCCGAACGGCGGCCGACTCACCGTCGCCACCGACGTCGTCGAATTGGACGATGAATACTGCCGCACCCACGGCTGTGCCCGCCGCGGCCCCTACGCCGCCATTCGGGTGATCGATACGGGTGTAGGTATGGACGCCACCACTCTGACCCACATCTTCGAGCCTTTCTTTACCACCAAGGAAGTCGGCCAGGGTACCGGCCTGGGGCTGTCCGTGGTGTTTGGCATCGTCAGCCAGCACGGCGGCACGGTTAGCGCCGTGAGCGAGCCGGGCCAAGGCAGTACCTTTACGGTGCTGATTCCGTCCACGCCGACCTTCTCGCCGACCACTAGTCCCACTCTGCCACCCACCCGCGTGCCGGGCGGCCGCGAGACCATCCTGCTCGCCGAAGACGAGGCGCTGCTCCGTGATCTGGCGCGGCGCGTGCTCCAGCAGGCCGGTTATACGGTCCTCATCGCCGCCAACGGCGAAGAGGCGGTACAGGTGGCCGAGCAGCACCGCGGCGGCATCGACCTGTTACTGCTGGACCTGGTCATGCCGCGCCGCGGCGGCCTGCAGGCCTACGAGGACATCTGCGTCGGGCACGGGGCTCTGCCGTGTGTCTTCGTCAGCGGCCGGCTGTATGACGCCTCTGGCCTCTCCCCGGTCTTGGGCCCTGGGGTTGCCCTGCTGTCCAAACCCTACGAACGCAATGAACTCCTCCTGCTCGTCCGGCAGACTCTGGATGCCCGAGCTCAGCGCGCCGCGGGGGAGCCCGACACACACCGCGCCGCGACTCCAACCCAGCAGCCACAACCATGAGAGCCTCAACGACAAACGGCGGCGCGCGAAACCCCATGGAGGCAGGCGGCCGTTTTTCGGTGGTTCACGACGATGAGCACGTCGTGGTCGTTGAGAAGAGTACCGGCGTGCTCACCGTACCCACCCCGCGCGGCGAGACGAACACCCTGGTGCAATTGCTGCGACGGCACCTCGGTCGCGGTCGGCGCTTTCCGCCCCGGCTCGAGATCGTGCATCGACTCGACCGCGAGGTCTCCGGGCTGCTGGTGTTTGCGAAGTCCGTCGCGGCTGCGACCACGCTGCGGGCGGACTTCGCCGCACACCGGCCGGAACGGGAGTACATCGCCCTGGTGGCAGGGGCACTGCCGGCAGACAAGGGCACCTTCGCGAGCCGACTGGTCACCGGCAAGAGCCTGCAGCGTTACTCGACCGACGACCCGACTAGGGGCGAAGCGGCAGTGACCCACTATCAGGTCGAACGTCGCCTGGCCGGGGCGACCCTGGTACGGGTACGGCTCGAAACGGGCCGCCGTAACCAGATCCGTGTACACTTCGCCGAGGCTGGTCATCCCATCCTCGGAGAAGACCGCTACCACCCCGAACAGGCCAGGCACCCACGCTGGCGCGCTCGACGCTTGGCGCTCCATGCCAGGCTGCTGGGCTTTGCCCATCCGCTGAGCGGGCAGCCGCTGCGTTTCGAGTCGCCGCTGCCGATGGAATTCGTGCGTTTCCTGCGCGACGCCGGAGAGCCACGTGCGGCCCCCGCACGGCCGCGGCCGTTGCCCCCGGAGCCGCCGCCGAGACCGCGCCAGCCGCTCCGGCCCGGCGCCAGGCCAGGCCGAAAGGGCCGACGCACCTGAGGGTGCCTTCAGTTCATCTCGAAGCCGCCATCGACATTCAGCGTCTGGCCGGTGATGTAGTCGGCATCCGCGGAGCACAGGAAGGCCACCGCGGCGGCCATGTCCGCGGGGGTGCCGGCCCGGCGCAGCGGAATGCGGTCCACGAACTCCTGCATCGACTTGCCGGGCGGCAGCCCCAGGATGCGGCTCTTCTCGCGGTCATTCTGCTCCCACATGGCCGTCGGTACGACGCTGGGAGAGATGGCGTTGACGTTGAGAAAGGGCGCAAAGGCCAGCGCCGCCGACTGCGTGATGCTGATCACCGCCGCCTTGCTGGCCGCGTAGTGGACCTGCAGCGCCCGGCCGCGGCGCCCCGAAATCGAGGAGAAGTTCACGATTTTGCCAAAACTGTGGTCGCAGCACCCGGCGGCACGCAGCTCCGCCGGAATCTGCGCGAGCATCTGCCCAGCCGCCGCCTGAATCAGAAATACCAGGCTCTTCTGATTCACGTCCGTGATGCGGTCCCAGTCCTCTTCGGTCACCTCCAGGAACGGCTTCGCCTGCAGGATGCCGGCCACATTCACCAGGATATCCAGGCGGCCGAATTCGGCCACCGTCCGCGCCACCAGCGCCGGCAGGTCGGCGACGCAGGCCAGATCGATGGCGTAGGCCAGAGCCTCGCCACCGGCAGCGCGAATCTCCCGTGCCGTCGCCTCCGCCAGATCCGTGGCTCGATCGGCCACCACCACCCGGACCCCCTCGCTCGCCAGACGCAGGGCGACGCCCTTGCCAATGCCCTGGGCAGCCCCCGTGACCACCGCCACCCGTCCATCCTGTCGTGGCAACCCCATTAGCGTTCTCCATACAAGTCTGCGGCCACCTCGAGCAGCAGCCGGGTGACACCTGCGTCATAAGCCCGGCCGACATTGGCCGGCAGGGTGTAGAAACGCTCACGATTCAAGAAGCCATTCTCCGGCGAGCGCCGTCCCACCGTAGCAAAGCAGAACTGGTGAAAGACCGGGTGCCGTGGCGAGGGCGCCGCCGTGGCGGACTCCGCCACCAGGCGCGCCGCCAGGGGCGAACCCGCCGCCGCCTCGCGCCGGGCATAGGCCAGCGTGTCCTCCCACCAGAAGCGGAACACCGCCGGCGCCTCGGCCTGCAGCACCTCGGCGAACAACCCCTGCAGCGAGGGCGAGATCTTGAAATGCACATCCCCCGCCGTCGCCTGCCCCACAACCCGCCGCGTCGCCGAGCTCAGATCGTCGCCCGAATGGCAGTCCAGCATCAGCCCCGCGTGTCGCAACTGTCGCCGCAGTCCCTGCGTGCGTTGCCGCAGCCCGTCAAGTCCGTCGGGAAGGCGGTAGTCGGTGCCCTTCTCGACCCCCAGGTTCGGCGCCACATGCGTCACCGGCAAGCCGCGGCGCCGAATCTCGCCCAGCAGGAACGCGGTCTCGTCCGCCGTCGTCAACACCTCCGCCACCGGGATCCCGGCAGGGACTTCGTCGATGCTCAACTCGAGGTCGAAAGGCAGGTCGCCACGGCGGCCCCGCACGTGCGCCGCCAGCGCCTCGACCGCGTCCAGCGCCCGCCCGAACTTCGCCGCGCCCCGGCCGATGCTCTCGGGCGTTAGCGCGGCCTCGGCGCCCCTGGCTTCACCGTGCCAGGCCAGGAGTTCCCGGCGCTGCGCCGCGGTCGGCACCACCGCTGCAAACCGCGCCTCGGCATCGGCCGCGCCAACCGTGCGCCCCGCCTCATAATCGAGCACATCCGAGACGTCCAGGGTGAAGAAGGTGAAGTGGCGCGCCGCATCGACCACCGCTTTGGCCCGCTCCAGCCCGTCCGCTGTCCGTTTCACCATAATGTGATCGGCATCAGCCCCATAGCGGACCGGGCGACCGGCCCAGAGCGCCGAGAGCACGCCGGCCAGCCAGAGCCCTTCGAAGGTGCTGCCGGTGTGCCCCTCTTCCAGACGGCCGAAACCGAATAGATAGTTCACCCGCGGCGCCGCGCCGGAGAGCAGGTCGCCGAGCAAGTTCAGCTCGCGCACGGAGTTCTGGATGGCATTGGCGGCAAAGCGGCCACGCTGCATGGCCTCCCAGAGGCCGGGCCAGACGTTGGTGGACATGCGTGTGCCAATCCCCAGTCGAGGCACCGCCCCCAACGCCACCGGACCGCACTCCGGGGCGATCTCACGCACAAAGGCAGCCACGCCGTCGGCGTCAGCCGCCAGCGCGTCCAGGGTCCAGCCGTCCGCCAGGGGCCGACTGCACACGGGCAGCGGCAGACCCGCGGCCGCCGCGGCGCGCCGAAACAGCAACAGCACCTGCTGGCCGTCATCGAGCCGTGCCACCACCCAGACAGAAGCCGCGGCGCGCCGACCCACGCCGAAGCAGAACGGCGCCAACCCCTCCGGCTGTGCCCCCCCCTCGGCGAGGCCGCGAACCCGCTCCCAGGCCGCCACCGGCAAGGCCGCCACCGCGGCCGCTACCACCTCCGGCTCCCAGGTGGCGGTGTCCAGTACTGCCGGGTTCCTGGCCGGGTCGATCTGCAGACGGCCGTAATGGCGTAAGGACATCGGATTCTTGGTCCTGGGTTCTGGGTTCAACCGGATATACCGAAATGAGACCTGCGGTTTTCGTGCAGTTCTCCTTACGAGCGCGTCACTATAGGACCGCAGGCCCACCCCTGCAACGCACCTCAGTTCCCTGGCGGTCAGGTCCGGCACCTACTGGGGATCCTGCTTGTATGAGACTTGCCGCAACCTCCTATGACACCAGGCGCTTCCCATTCCGCTCCTCGTCAGCCGCGGCGGACTAGGGGCGTTGGAGGGCGCCGCTGCGTCGGCGCCGCGGCGGCCACGCAGGGCCGCCCTCCAGGCGATCCGGCGCGTACCCGCCGGATCGGAATGGGAACCGCGGCGGCAAGTCTCATTCCGGTATGTCCGGCCGCAGCCGGCGGCTCGGCTGAACCCTTGTATGAGAACCAGGGTTCAGGGTTCAGGCTGGACCTGGAGGCGGTTGCCATGCATATCAGACCCCGAAACCTGAAACCCGTTCTCACTTCAGTATGCCCGGCCGCAGCCCGCGGCTCGGCTGAACTCGAAACCCTGAACTCTGAACTCGGAACTCTGAACTCGGAACGGATTCCTGGGGCGCCGGTTGACTTCGGCCGCCGCCGCGTCACCTTCTTGCCGCACGTGTACGCGGTTTACCTGCCGGAGTGATGTTTCATGAAAGACAGGCTCATGGGCGCCTTGGCGAAAGCCCAGGCGGACTACGCTGAAATCCGCTTCGAGACCTCGGACCAGAACGGCATTGCCTTCCGCGGCAAGGAACTCGACAGCGTGAGTTCCAGCCGTTACGAGGGGGGCGTGGTGCGCGCCTGCGTCCGCGGTGGCTGGGGCCTCAGCATCTTCGATTCGCTCAGCGAGGTGGAGTCGCACGTGGCGGAGGCCTGCGCCAACGCCGCCTTGGTGGGGCGTGAGCGGACCCAGCTTGCCGCCCTCGAGCCCGCCCGCAGGCAGCCCCAGGCCGCCTGCCTGAACGAGGATTTTCGCGGGGTCTCATTTGACCATAAACTCGCGCTGCTGACGCGCTACAACGACATCATTCTCAAGACCGATCCCGCCATCGAGAGTACCATGGTCAGCTATGGCGACCTGTTCCGGACGGTCCACTTCGCTTCGACGCGGGGGGTATTCTTCACGGAGGAGCGGCCGCGGGTGGTGCTCTACCTGGTGGCTGTCGCCCGCGATGGCCAGCAGGTACAGCGGGCCTCCGAGAGCTTCTCCTCGGCGACCGATTTTGGGGTCGTGCGCGGTCGTGAGGAGGTGGCCGGGGAGATTGCCCGGCGGGCGCTGGCACTGCGGCGGGCTCCGCAAGTGGAGGGCGGGCGGACGACGGTCATTCTGCGGCCCGACTTTGCCGGGGTGTTTGCCCATGAGGCCTTTGGGCATCTGAGCGAAGCGGATTTCCTCTACGAGAACCCGAAGATGCGAGACCTGATGGTGCTGGGCCGACCGCTGGGGGCGAAGGACCTCTGCATCGTTGACGACGGCAGCCGCGGCCAGCTCATCGGTACCCAGGCTTTCGACGACGAGGGGACCCCCACGCAGCGGACGGAGCTGATTCGCGACGGCGTCCTGGCGGGGCATCTGCACTCGTTGGAGACCGCCGCCAAGATGGGCGAGCAACCCACCGGTAACGCCCGGGCGATCGGCCGTGGCTGTGCCCCCATCGTACGCATGACCAACACCTACATCGAGCCCGGGCCCCTGACCCGCGAACAGCTCTTCGCGGGGGTGGATGACGGCATCTACGCCTGCGGTATGATGGGCGGACAGACCATGATGGAGATGTTCACCTTCTCCGCCGCGTACGGCTACCGCATCCACCAGGGACAGATCGGCGAGCTGATCCGTGACATCGTGGTCACCGGCAATGTCTTCGAGACCCTGCACGCCATCGACGGGATCGCTGACGATCTGACCCTGTACGAACTCGGCGGCGGCTGTGGCAAAGGCGGGCAGTCGCCCCTGCCGGTGACCTTCGGGGGACCGCATATCCGGGTTCGCGACGTCGTCGTCGGCGGCCGTTGAAGGAGACCTGCTGCATGCGTACCTCCATGCTTCCCGTCTTGCGCGAGCGCCTGCTTCGGGGCGTAGCGACCGCGGAGCGCCTAGGCGCGACGGCGGCCCGCCTCACCTTCGGGCACGGCGAGAGCATCGACTGCGAGTTCGAGAGCGGCCGGCTGAAGCGGGCTGGGTCCGAGGAGGATGCCGGTTACACGGTAAGCGTGGTGGTGAACGGGCGGCGGGGCGTGACCAGCGGCAACCGCATCGGCGATGTCGAGATCATGGTCGAGCGCGCCATGGCACTGGCCCGGGCCGGCAGCGTGGCCCATTTCGAGCGCTACCCAGCCCCCGCCGCCTATACGACCGTGCGGCAGCACTCCGCCTCGGTCCTGGCGCTGTCGCGGGAGCGGATGATCGAGGCGTGCGGCGGCATGGTGGAGCGCCTGAAGGGCATCGACGCGGGGCTCGACATCAATGCCAGCGCGGCCCGCTCCGAGCACGAGTCGCTGGTGGTCAACAGCGCCGGGATGTGCTATGAAAACCGCAGCACGAACTGGTCCCTGGGCGCCGGGGTACAGCGCACCGAGGGCACGGACATGCTTTTCGCCCAGGCGGGCCGTGGCTGGTGTGAGGTCAACGACTTCTTCGATCCCGACTACATCGTCCGCGAGATCGAGACTGACCTGCGGCGCGGAGAGCGTCTGGCAGAGGCTCCGGCGGGAGCCGTGCCGCTCTATCTGCCGCCGGAGATGGTGGCGACGCTGGCTTGGCAGATTCTCGCCGGACTGAATGGCCGCAGCGTGGCCAAGGGCACCTCGCCGTTGCGGGATCACCTCGGCGAAGCCTATTTCGCCCCGAACCTGACCGTGGTGGACAATCCGCACCTCGACTTCTGCCCGGGCGCCAGCGAACTCGACTCCGCCGGCATCCCCACGCGCCCCTGCACCCTCATCGATCACGGCGTCATCCGCATGTTCCTCTATGACCTCGACACGGCCGGCCTGGCTGGCGCATCGCCCACGGGTCATAGCGGCTGCAGCCCCTACGCGCCGGAACTGCTGCCCGGCGCGAGGCCTAGTGCCGAGCTGCTGGCCGGCATCGAGGATGGGCTCTACGTCAAGTCGCTGCTCGGCTTCGGCCAGAGCAACATCGCGAACGGCGACTTCTCCTGCAATGTCGCCCTCGGCTACCGCATCCGGCATGGAGAGCTGGTCGGGCGGGTCAAGAATACCATGATCGCCGGGAATCTGTTTGAGGTCTTCCGGCGCGAGGTGGAACTCAGCTCGGACCGCGATCCGCTCATGCGGGTGCCCCACGCCGTCGTGCATGGCATCGCGGTACAAAGTTCGCAGGGCTGACGTTCGAGACTAGAAGGGGGCGAAGGCCGGGTTGCCGGTGGGGAGGATGGCCGTGCCTTCAATCTCGACCAGCCAGCCGGGGCGGCAAACAGGGGCGCGCAGAATCAGGTAGGGCATCTCGGGAAAACGGCGCAGGAAAGCGCGCTCGATGGCGCGGCGGTCGGCGCCGTCGCGCAGGTAGACCAGCATATGGGTCATGTCCTCGAGGGTAGCCCCGGCGTCGGCCAGGAGCGCGGCCATGTTCTCCAGGGTGCGGTCCAGTTGCCGCAGGACCTCGCCCGGATGCACGATCTGGCCCTGCGCGTTGATGCTGGCCGTGCCCGATAGCAAGACGTGGGTGCGGTCGCCGTAGGTGACCGCGGTGCCGCGCTCGAAGGTGACCCCATAGAGGTGCGTCAGGCTGAGGTGATCGAGCGCGTGGAGGTAATGGACCTGGCCCGGCGCCAGCCCCTGGACCGCTAGGGCATCCATCATGACGCGGACCGCGGGGTCGCCGGCGCCGCCGGCAATCCCGGTGCTGGCGAGATAGTGCGTGTCCTGGTTCAGCCCGTGATCCGCAAAGAACTCACGACGGGCGCGGACGATGCCAGGGTAGTCCGTGTCGAGCGCCGGGAGGTAGATCCAGGTGCGCAGAGCATGGTCCAGCAGGGTCAGGCCGCGGCTGGACAGCATGCCGTCGAAGCGCAGCAGCGCGCCACGCATCTGCTCGTACGAGGAACCCTCTCCCGGCAGCGCCAAGCCCGTAGCGGTAAGGTGGGTGCGCCCATGGTGCTCCCACAACCCCGCCCCGTCCGCGGCCACCCTCGTCCGCGGCGGCGTGGCGGGATCGGCAACGTGGTGGGCGTAGAGGGCGATCTTGGCTTCGGGAAGAGCCGGCTGTTCCACCCTGGAGACTGCCGTGCCGCAACTCAGTATCGAGGCGCCCAAGGCCTCGCGCTGGTTCACCAAGTCGCTGGCAAACAGGCGCCGAAACACGGCGGAATCCGGGCGCAGTCCCAGTTTGTCCAGGGCCGCGACGTAGGCCTGCTCCAGGCGTTGTAGTTGCTTCGCGAAGCTGCCGGGCTGGTCCGGCACCAGCAGCAGATGCGTCTCCTCGGCACCCCGGCACGGAGCATGCCGCCGGGCGCTGCCGCGAATGCCCGTCGCCATCCCACTCAGATCGTAAAACTGCATCAGCCTGTCACTCTCTCATCTGCCGCCGCCCACCGGCCGGCAGGAGCCATAACGTGCATGGTCGGTGGGTTCCGCGCAAACTCTCCCGGACGGATTCCAGTCATGCACTGGGGCGGGCCGGACCTACCGGCGAGGCTCCTGCAAAACCCCGTCTACCCCAACGGGGTTGGATCAGGGTGCCAAGGCGCAACCCCGTTGGGGTAGGAGGCCATGACCACACTTGACCCAGGGTAGCGGCACCCTGGCCGCAACCCTGGGCTCTAAGCCACAGCCCCGTTGGGGCAGGGACATGCACCTGAGTTGTAACCTGACAAGCTGTAAAAACATGCCCGCGCCGCCGTCCGCAAACCACTTTACCTGGTTCATCCAGGCACGACTCCGATACCGATTCCGACCCCGATTTTTCGACCTGTGCAATAAGGGAGTCCGTCTGGAGCGCTGAAGGCGCGCTGCCATACCAGCCCAGGGCAACGCCCTGGGAATAGGACGGTTATGGGTTTAAGCCCTGTAGGGGCGAGCTATCTGCCATACCTCCGCACCGAGGCCGCATGGTCCGCCCCTTCAGGGCTCAATCCGCGCTGTGGATGGGTACCCAGGGCGTTGCCCTGGGCGCCCGGAACGCCCCTTTGGGGCTGAATACCACGGCCCATCCTTATTGCACAGGTCGCGTTTCTTCACAGATTCTGAGCAGTTACGGCACATCAATGTATCCGAGGACCGGCCTGAAAGCCCATTCCTGTACCGGCCTTAGGCGTGGGTCCAGCCTCGGTCGCTCCCGTGCTGCGGGCCGAGTCCCGAGGCCAGGCTGGGCCGAGCATCAGCCCGCAAGAAAGGCGCATTTTTGTCTCAAAAGTGCCTAGCTCAAGCCGCCATGTGGGCTATGGTATAGAGTTTTAATATGCGTTCTTCCAAGGCTTTGCGCTGACTTGACTCGCACTTGGCATCAGGAACGCTAGACTTAGTCCATCCAAGGCCGCCCAGGTCAAGGTTCGCGGGGGGCGGTGGCAGGCACAGGCGGCGGAGACGATGAGTATGAGCGCGGGCCAACGACGAGATGGGCTGGGGGCGGGATTCACGCTGCTGAATGCGGCCGGCGATCCGGCCGCTGAGGGGCTTTACGATCCGCTTTACGAGCGCGACAGTTGCGGGGTGGGCTTTGTGGCGGCGCTGGACGCGGTGCCGCGGATGAACCTGGTGACCGACGCCATTCGGGTGCTGATCAACCTTGAGCACCGCGGTGCGGTGGGCGGAGACAAGTCCACCGGCGATGGCGCGGGGCTGCTGCTGGGCATGCCGGACGTCTTCCTGCGGCGCGAATGCCAGAAGGCGGGCATGGCGTTGCCGATGGTCGGGGAGTATGGCGTGGCGATGCTCTTCCTGCCCAGCGACCCGCAGGTGGCCGATTCCTGCCGCCGGGTGTGTGAGCAGGTGTGTGCCTTGGAGGGCGTGCGGGGGTTGGGCTGGCGGCAGGTGCCGGTGCGTCCAGAGGGCTTGGGCGACTTCGCGCGGCTGACGATGCCGGCCTTCGCGCAGTTCTTCGTCGAGCGCGGCAGCCTGGACACCGCTGCCTTCGAACGCAAGTTGGTCATTATCCGGCGCACCGCGGAACGCCAGATCGCGCAGTGGAAGGACGTCGATGCCAGCCAGTTCTACGTGGCCAGCTTCTCGGCGCTGACCCTGGTCTACAAGGGTATGCTGACCGGTACCCAGTTGAAGTCCTTCTTCCCCGATCTCACCGACCCGGACTTTACCAGCGCCTTCGCTATCGTGCATCAGCGCTACAGCACCAACACGCTGCCGAACTGGAAGTTGGCGCAGCCGTTCCGCCTATTGGCCCACAATGGCGAGATCAACACCCTGCGCGGCAATGCCAACCGCATGCGGGCCCGGCAGGCCGTGCTGAAGAGCAAGCTGCTCGGGGACGATCTGCGCAAGTTCTTTCCGGTCATCGATGAGACCGGCAGCGACTCGGCGCAGGTGGATAACGTGCTGGAGTTGTTGACTGCCGCCGGGCGCTCGCTGCCCCACGCGGCGATGATGATGGTGCCGGAGGCCTGGGGCGCCAAGTTCCACATGAGCGAGGACAAGCGGGCCTTCTACGAGTACCACAGCGCCATGATGGAGCCGTGGGACGGTCCGGCGGCGCTGGTGTTCACCGATGGGCGCTACATCGGCGCGGTCCTTGACCGCAATGGCCTGCGCCCGGCGCGCTACACGCTGACCGCGGACGGCCTGATCGTGCTGGCCTCGGAGACCGGCGTGCTCGACCTCGCCCCGGCCGACGTGCGCTACTGCGGACGGCTGCAACCCGGCCGCATGCTGCTCCTCGACCTCGAACAGCACCGCATCGTGCCGGACCGGGAGATCAAGGCGGCGATCTCGCGTCGCAAGCCCTACCGCCACTGGGTCAAGGACAACCGCATCGAACTGCGCGGCCTGGGCATGCCATCGGAGGTGCCCGCGGCGCCGCCGGACGAACTGCGCGCCAAACAGCAGGCGTTCGGCTACAGCGAAGAAGAGTTGAAGATGCTGATCGGGCCGATGGCCGCCCAGGGGCAGGAAGCCGTTGGCTCCATGGGCAATGACGTGCCGCTTGCGGTGCTCTCCAAGACGCCGCAGCTGCTCTTCGCCTACTTCAAGCAGCTTTTCGCCCAGGTGACGAACCCGCCCATCGACCCGTTGCGCGAGGAGCTGGTCATGTCGCTGATGAGCTACATCGGGCATGAGCGCAATCTTCTGGAGGAGACGCCGGAGCACTGCCGTATGCTCAAGCTCCATCACCCGGTGCTGACGCCCGAGGACATGGTCCGGCTGCGGGGGACGGACAACCCCGACATCCGACCGGTTGATCTACCGATGCTGTTTCCGCGCGGCAGTGGCGGGGTCGGCCTGCGCCAAGCCCTGGACGAACTCTTCGCCCGGGCCGCGGCCGCGATCCGCGACGGCGCCGTCCTGCTGCTTCTTACGGACCGCGGCATGGACCGCGAGCACGCCCCGATCCCGGCCCTGCTGGCGGCGTCCGGACTGCACCATTTCCTGATTCGCGAAGGGCTGCGGACCCAGGCAGGCATCATTGTCGAAAGCGGCGAGGTCCGCGAGGTCATCCACGTGGCCATGGCGATCGCCTTTGGCGCCAATGCCGTGTGCCCACACGTGGCGCTGAGCACCGTCCGCGCCCTCGCCGAGCAGGGCTTGCTCAGCCCGGCGGTGACGCCCAACGCGGCCGTGGACCACTACATCGCCGCCGTCAAGAAGGGCCTGCTCAAGACGCTGAGCCGCATGGGGATCAGCACCATTCGCAGCTTCCTCGGCTCGCAGATTTTCGAGGCGGTCGGCCTGGGGCCGGCGCTGATCGAGCGTTACTTCACCGGCACCGCCAGTCGGGTCGGTGGCATTGACCTGGACGATCTTGCCACGGAGACGCAGCGCCGCCACGAGGTCGCCTTTCCGGCTGCCGGCGGGCCCGCCCCGGCGTTGCCGATCGGCGGCAACTATCACACTCGCCAGGGCGGCGAGAGGCACCTGTGGACGCCAGCGGTGATCAGCGCCCTGCAGCAGGCCGTACGCCGAGACGACTACCGGCTGTTCCAGGAATACTGCCGCGGCATCAATGATCAGTCCAGCCAGCGGATTACTCTGCGCAGCCTGACCCGCTTCACCGCGGGCGCTCCCGTGCCCATCGACGAGGTCGAAGCCGTGGACCGTATCGTGCCGCGCTTTGTGGTTTCCGCCATGAGCTTCGGCTCGATCAGCAAAGAAGCCCATGAGGCCATCGCCATCGCCATGAACCACCTCGGGGCGCGCAGCAACTCCGGCGAGGGGGGCGAGGATCCGGCCCGTTACCGCCACGTCAACGGCGACAACAAGATGAGCCGGGTCAAGCAGGTCGCCAGCGGCCGCTTCGGCGTCACCCTGGAGTACCTGACTCACGCCGACGAATTGCAGATCAAGATGGCCCAGGGCGCCAAGCCCGGCGAGGGTGGCCAGCTGCCTGGCCACAAGGTCAGTGCGGACATCGCCCGGGTGCGCCATACCACCCCCGGCGTGACCCTGATCTCCCCGCCACCCCACCATGACATCTACTCGATCGAGGACCTGGCGCAACTGATCTATGATCTGAAGTGCGTCAACCCGACGGCGCGGGTCTCGGTGAAGCTGGTCAGCGAGGTCGGCGTCGGCACCATCGCCGCCGGCGTGGCCAAGGCGCGGGCGGACATGGTGTTGATCGCCGGACACGATGGCGGCACCGGCGCCAGTCCGCTCACCGCCATCAAGCATGCCGGACTCCCCTGGGAACTGGGCTTGGCAGAAACGCAACAAGCACTGCGCCTGAATGGCTTGCGGGACAAGATCAGAATCCAGGTCGACGGCCAGTTGCGCACCGGGCGCGACCTGGCCATCGCCGCCCTGTTGGGCGCCGAGGAGTTCGGCTTCGCCACCGTCGCCCTGGTCAGCCTGGGATGCGTGATGATGCGCAAGTGCCATTCCAACACCTGCCCGGTCGGGGTGGCGACGCAGGATCCCCGCTTGCGGGCCCGCTTCTGCGGTCGGCCGGAACACGTCGAACGCTTCTTCCGCTTCCTGGCCCAGGACTTCCGCGAGGTGATGGCGGAACTCGGTTTCCGCAGCGTCGACGAGATGATCGGGCACAGCGAGCGGCTGGCCTTTGAGCCCGCGGCGGATCATCCCAAGACCGCGCACCTCGATTTCAGTCGGCTGCTGCGCCGGCCGGACCGCCCGGACCAGCTCCCGCTGCGCTGCCTGCGCCCGGACGCGCTCGAGCCCGTGGCCTGCTTCGATGACGAGCTGATCGGCAAGTGCCGCAAGGCCATCGATGGGAAGGGCACCGTCAGCCTGAAGTTGCCCATCCGCAACACCCAGCGCACCGTGGGCGCGCGCCTGAGCCAGGAAGTGGCCCGGCGGCATGGGCCGAGGGGGCTGGCGGATGGCACCATCGATCTGACCTTTGTAGGCAGCGCCGGGCAGAGCTTTGGCGCCTTCCTCGCCCCCGGCCTGGCGCTGACCGTGCTGGGCGATGTCAACGACTACCTGGCCAAGGGCATGAGCGGCGGGCGCATCGTCGTACGCCCCAACCCCGCCTCGGGCTTCAGCGCCCATGAGAGCATCATCGCGGGCAACGTGATCTTGTACGGGGCCACGGCCGGCGAGGTCTTCCTCAGCGGCCAGGCTGGCGAACGCTTCGCCGTGCGCAACAGCGGCGCTACGGCCGTCGTCGAAGGCGTCGGCGATCATGGCTGTGAGTACATGACCGGCGGCACCGTCGTGGTCCTCGGCGGCACCGGTAACAACTTCGCCGCTGGCATGAGCGGTGGCATCGCCTACGTCTACGATGAGTCCGGCCTCTTCGACACGCGCTGCAACCTGGATATGGTCGACCTCGAAAGCGTGTGGAGCTGGGAGGATCAGGATGTGCTCAACCGGCTCCTCACCCGCCACGTCGAACTCACCGGCAGCGAGCGGGCCAAAGACATCCTGAACAGTTGGGAGAACCGCCTGCCGTACTTCGTCAAGGTCTTCCCCATCGACTACCGCAAGGCCCTCGAGCGCATGAGGCACCGGGAGGACCGCGAGTCCGAAACCCTGTCGGCCACCGAGGAAGTCTACCCACACACCGAAACCCGCCACCGCTGACCCGGCGCGGCGAGGAGGACCGCGATGTGCGCCAAACCCACTGGTTTCCTGGAATACAGCCGTAAGGACTTCGGCAAGCGCCCCAAGGAGGAACGCCTCCTGGACTGGAGCGAAGTGCAGGTCCCGCAGGCGCCCGCCGAGCTGGCCCAGCAGGCGGCCCGCTGCATGGACTGCGGCATTCCCTTCTGCCATGCTCACGGCTGCCCGCTGGGCAATCTCATCCCAGACTTCAATGATCTGGCCTACCGCGGCCATTGGCGCGAGGCGCTGGCGCTGCTGCATCGCACCAACAACTTCCCCGAGGTCACCGGACGGGTCTGTCCGGCTCCCTGCGAGACCTCCTGCACGTTGAACCTCAACCAGGAGCCGGTGACCATCCGGCAGCTCGAGCTGGCCATCGTAGAGAAAGGCTGGAGCGAAGGCTGGATCAAGCCGGAACCCGCGGCCGTCAAGAGCGGTCGCCGCGTCGCCATCATCGGCAGCGGTCCGGCGGGCCTGGCGGCGGCGCAGCAACTGGCCCGGGCGGGACACGAGGTGACCGTGTTCGAGCGCGAGGCGCGCATCGGCGGCATCCTGCGCTACGGCATCCCTGACTTTAAGCTCGAGAAGCGCGTTCTCGACCGCCGCCTGGCGCAGATGGCCGCGGAAGGGGTCGCCTTCGAAACCGGGGTGATGGTCGGCGTCGACCTGGCGCTCTCCTATCTTCAGCGCAGCTTCAACGCCGTGCTTCTGGCGGGCGGGGCGCGCAGCCCTCGCGACCTGACGGTCCCCGGGCGCGAACTGGCCGGCATCCACTTCGCCATGGACTTCCTGGTGCGCCAGAACCGCCGGGCGGAGCAGGCCGCGCCGGGGCAGTCCGCGGAAATCACGGCCGCCGGGAAGCGCGTCGTCGTGATCGGCGGCGGCGACACCGGCGCCGACTGCGTCGGCACCAGCCTGAGGCAGGGCGCCAGCGCCGTGACCCAGTTCGAGATCCTGCCGAAGCCACCGCCGACCCGCAGCGAGTCCACCCCCTGGCCCGAATGGCCCCAGGTGCTGCGCTCAAGCAGCTCTCACGAAGAGGGCGGCGAACGACGCTGGAACATCACCACCCACGCCTTCCTCGGCCAGGACGGCCAGCTCAGCGGCGTCCGCTGTGCCGAGGTGGAGTGGGTCACCGCCGACAAGGGCCGCCGCGTCTGTCGCGACCGCCCGGATACCGAGTTCGTCCAGCCGGCTGAGCTGGTCCTGCTGGCCATGGGCTTCACCCGCGAGGGCAACAGCGAGGTACTCGGGCACTTCGGCGTGGAACTGGATGCCGCGGGGAACCCCAAGCTCAACCCCGAGGGCATGACGACCCGGCCCGGCGTGTTTGTCACCGGCGACCTGGCCAGCGGCGCCTCGTTGGTCGTTCGCGCCATCGCGGCCGGACGGAAGGCGGCGGAGGGCATCCAGCGCTTCCTGGCGGCAGTATAGTAAGCGCCTCGGGATTGGCCTCCGGAATGATGGAATGATGGAACGATGGACCTCACGGATCAACAGTGACTTATGGCTGAACATCGCTACCGAACTCACACCTGCGGCGAATTACGTCCGGCTCACATCGGGACGCCGGTCCGGCTGTCCGGCTGGGTGCATAGCGTCCGTGACCACGGCGGCATCGTCTTCGTCGACCTGCGCGACCACTATGGCATCACGCAGGTGGTCATCCGACCTGAACAGCCCTTCTACGACGACTTCAACCGGTTGCACCTGGAATCGGTCGTCTGCCTCGCCGGCACAGTCGTCGAGCGTCAGGCCGAGACCCGTAACCCGAAGCTGGATACGGGGCTGGTCGAGGTCGTCGCCGAGGCCCTCGAGGTCCTCAGCGCCGCCGCGGTCGTGCCCATTGGGGTCAGCCAGGAGACGGCCTGTGACGAGAACGTCCGCCTGCGCTACCGCTTCCTGGATCTGCGGCGCGAGACGATCCACCGCCAGATCATGCTGCGCAGTCAGTTGATGGGCTATGTCCGCGCCCGCATGACGGGCCTGGGCTTCAACGAGTTTCACACCCCGATTCTGACCACCAGTTCCCCCGAGGGCGCCCGCGATTTCCTGGTGCCCAGCCGCCTGCACCCGGGCCGCTTCTACGCCCTGCCCCAGGCGCCCCAGATCTACAAACAGCTCCTGATGGTCTCCGGTTTCGACCGCTACTTCCAGATCGCGCCCTGCTTCCGCGATGAGGACAGCCGGGCCGACCGCTCGCCCGGCGAGTTCTACCAGATCGACATTGAGATGAGCTTTGTCACCCAGGAAGACGTCTTCCGCGTCGTCGAGACGCTGATGACCGGCATCTTCACGGAGTTCGGCGGGGGTAAGACGATGACCCCGGCCCCGTTCCCCCGCCTGACCTACGCCAAGGCCATTGCCGACTATGGCTGCGACAAGCCCGACCTGCGCAACCCGCTGCGCATGATCGAGGTCACGGACGTCTTCGCCGGCAGCGCCTTCCAGGCCTTCGCCGGCGTCGCCGCCCGCCAGGATGGGACCGTGCGCGCCATCCCCGTCAAGGGGATTGCCGCCGGTACCCCGCGCAGCTTCTACGACAGCATGATCACCTTCGCCCAAGGCGCCGGGGCCAAGGGCCTCGGCTACATCGTCTTCGCCGAGGGCGAAGCCCGCAGCCCGATCGCCAACCACCTCGACGCCGACCGCCTCAACACCCTCAAGAGTCGCTGCGCGGTCAGCGATGGCGATGTCGTCTTCTTCATCGCCGACACGCGCGCCAAGGCCCGCAGCATCGCCGCCGCCGTCCTGCCTGAACTCGGCACGCGCCTGGGACTCATCGAGGCCAATACCTTCCGCTTCGTCTGGGTTGTCGACTTCCCCATGTACGAGCACAATGAAGAACTGGGCCGGATCGACTTCAGCCACAACCCCTTCAGCATGCCGCAGGGCGGCATGGAAGCCCTGGAGAACCAGGATCCGCTGACCATCGTGGCGCACCAGTATGACCTGGTCTGCAATGGCATCGAGCTCTCCTCGGGCGCCATCCGCAACCACCGCCCCGAGATCATGCTCAAGGCCTTCGAGATTGCCGGCTACACGCGCGAAGAGGTCGAGAGTAAGTTCCAGGGACTCATGCGCGCCTTCCAGTACGGCGCCCCGCCCCACGGCGGCATCGCCCCCGGTTTCGATCGCATCCTGATGCTGCTGACCGGTGCCAAGAACATCCGCGAAGTCATCGCCTTCCCGCTGAACCAGAGCGCCCAGGATCCGTTGCTGGGGGCCCCCGGGGAGGCGAGCGAGAAGCAGTTGCGCGAACTGCATCTGCGCAGCACCGTAACGCCTAGCTGAGCCGCGGTCGGCCCCTTCGCGGCGCCATAGCTTCGTGACGCATCCGCTGCGGTCGGGGCGGGTATCAGAGCGGCATCTGGTGGCGCCGGGGAACGGGTCGACGGAAGCGGTCTTCCGCGGCACCGACACCTGAATTACCCCCTTGGTGTGGTAGCTAGTCGGTAGCCGCCGCTTTTTGTCGACCTGTGCAATAAGAGAGTCCGCCTGGAGCGCTGAAGGCGCGCGGCCATACCAGCCCAGGGCAACGCCCTGGGAATAGGATAGTTATGGGTTTGAGCCCTGTAGGGGCGAGCTATCTGCCCTCGGTTCGCGCTGAGGTCGCATAGGCCGCCCCTTCA
>CAILKC010000917.1 GCA_903834675.1 uncultured Victivallales bacterium
CCTCGCTGCAGAGGGCGTCGACCCACGCATTCCCTGGCTCTACGGACTGAAGCTCGACTTCCGCTTCCGCTGAGGTCACAGTCCAAAGAACAGGCCCCGGAAAATGCTTGCCGCGGCGGATCAGCAGAGCCCCCAGCTTGGAGGCCGGACATACTAAAGTGAGAACGGGTTTCAGGTTTCGGGTCTGATATGCTAGGCAACCGCCTCCGTGTCTAGCCTGAACCCCGAACCCTTGTATGAGAACCGCAGAATGTCGAATGACCAATGGCCAATGACGAAGCGCAGAATCACCGACACGGCAACCGCGGTTCTCATTCCGAACCGGCCGGTACGTTCTGGATCGCCTGGAGGGCGGCCCTGCGTGGCCGCCGCGGCGGCATCACGGGGGCGATTGCGCCGCTGGTTCCGAGGCCCGAAAGGCCGACATCCCTCAGCCCAGGCCAGCGGCCTGGGTATGATGGGGTATGGTTGGTGCGGCCTGAAGGGTCGCGATAGCGGGAGCCACGTCATGCCACAATCACTGTCCCGGGTTCTGGTGCATCTGATCTTCAGCACCAAGGATCGAATCCCCTGCCTGGTTCCGGGCATCCAGGCCGAACTGCACCCGTATCTTGCCGTGGTCTTGCGCGACAACGATTGCCCGTCCATGAAGGTCGGCGGCGCCGAGGACCATGTCCACCTGTTCCTCGGTCTGTCACGCACGCTGGCCGTCGCGAGGGTAGTCGAGATCGTGAAGACCAGTTCTTCAAAATGGATCAAGAGCAAGGGACCGGAGTTCATGGCCTTTCACTGGCAGGGCGGGTATGGTGCATTTTCGGTTAGCCAGTCGCACGCCGATGCGGTTGTGCGGTACATCGAAGGTCAGGTCAAACACCACCGGCGCGTCTCGTTTCAGGAAGAATTCCGCGTCTTTCTGGAGCGCTATCAGGTGGCCCACGACGAACGCTACGTGTGGGATTGAGGCGGGGGGCTATTGCGCCCCTTCGGGGCTCGGGCACATGGAACCTGTTTACCCAGCCCGCTGGGCTGGGCTAAGGGATGGCCGCACCTACGGCGCTGAAAGCGGGCACCAAGGCCCAAAGGGGCGCCGACGCAGCGGCGCCCTCCAACGCCCTTCGTCTGCCGCGGCGGACTAGGGGGGGAAGGGGAGCGCCTGGTGTCATCCGAGGTTGCTGCAAGTCTCATACTAGCGCTCGACGAACTCGCGGTGCAGCGAACGGATGGCGTTGGCAAAGTCCTCGCGGCTGACGATGAACTGCATGTTCACCTGCCGCAGGGCCTGGTCCAACCCCAGGACATTGATGCCCGCCTCGGCCAGCGCTTTGGCGGCACGGTAGAGCAGGCCGGGGATCTGCATGTTGGTGCCGATGACGCAGACGATGCCCACGGGCAGGGTCCGCACCTGCGCCCCCGGCAGGCGCTGGCGGATCTGCTCGACGCACTCCTCCAGGCGCTTCAGCTTCTCGGGCACCAGGTGGGTGATGGTATTGGCGTTGGTGTTCTTGGCGATAAAGCTGATGCCGGTGTCGGCAAAAGCCTGGACCAGGCGGTAGTCGTACCCTGCCTTGCCCACCATCTCCGGATCGAAGCACTCGATCGCCACCACGTCATTGCGACCGCAGATGATCTCCACCCGGGGCTCGGGCGAGACGTAATCGCGCTGGATCAGCGTGCCGGGATGCTCCGGATCAAAGGCGTTCTTGACGCGGATGGGGATGTTGCAGAGCTCCATCTCCTTCGACGCCTTCGAATGGATGGCCTCCATGTCCAGGTCGCTCAACTGGTCGGCAATGTCGAAATTGGTGTGACCGATGACGCGGACTTTGTCCGCCCCGATGACGACGGGATCGCCGGTGCTGAGATGGTATTCCTTATGGATGATGCCTTCGCGGGCGCCGGTGATGACGGCGACCTTGCTGAAGGTGATCTCGCTGTAGCCGCGGTCGAAGCGGGTCATGATGCCTTCGTCGTACTTCACGTACCCGGTGACGATCGGCATCTCGCGGGACATCACCACGCCCTCAAAGCCCTTGCGGATGGCCGTATCCATGTCGGTGATTTCGGTATCCTTCCAACCCGTCAGATCGAGGCAGCGCGCGTTGATGCCGCGGGTGCGGAGAATGAGGGTGGAGTTGTAGGCGCTGTGAGCTTCGCCGACGGCGCTGAGCAACTCGCGGGTGGGCGGCAGGTAGTCGCGTTCGTTGAAATGCCCATAGGAGCGCAACCGAGCCAGGTCGTGCAGGCAATCACGGATGCCATCGATGCGTTCGTTGACAAACTGGTCGGCGACCTTCTGGTCGAGACCCAGCGCCGCGAACGAGCGATTGCACTCGACCATGCGCTGACGGACGGTCTCCAGCGCTTCCTTCCAGCCGGCCTCGCCGGCGGCAAACCTGCCATAGACCCCCGGCGCGCCGTTCTTCTTGTTCTCCAGCAGCAGGTTGGTGATCCGCCGTAGGCCGACACCACGAAGATGCGGTGGTACATCTGTTCGGGGGTCCGGCGGCCGATGATCACGTTGTCCATGATCTCGCCGAACCGGCTCATCGAGGTGCCGAGTTTGATGTGCAGACCGGGAAAGCAGTGCAAATGCCCGCAGTGATCGATA
>CAILKC010000918.1 GCA_903834675.1 uncultured Victivallales bacterium
CAAGGGCTGTGTCGAGGGCATCTTCACCTACGAGGGCGACCGCCCGGCGCGCTGGGTGGGTGAGCCCGACCTCATGGCCAATGGATTCTGGATGTGGGACTGGGCCGACCAGCGCTACCGGGTCAAGTCCATCGACCTGGCGACCAAGACCATCACGCTCGACGACGAGAAGAACCGTCACGCTTTCGGCTTCCGCAAGGGGCAGTGGTTCTACGTCTACAACGTGCTGGCCGAATTGGACCAGCCGGGGGAATGGTACTTGGACCGCCAGGCCGGGGTCCTCTACTTTTGGCCGCCCGCAGCGCTGGCCAGCGGCAAGGTGATCGTCTCCTCGACCGGCAGCCTGATCGACCTCAAGGACGTGTCGCAGGTCAAACTGCAAGGGCTGACGCTGGAATGCACGCAGGGAACCCCGATCAGCATCCGCGGCGGCGAAGGCTGCCAGGTCGCGGCATGCACCCTTCGCAACACCGGCGGCTGGGGAGTCAGCATTGACGGCGGCAGTCGCCACGAGATCTTCGGCTGCGACCTGTTCAACCTGGCCGACGGCGGCGTCAGTGTCAGCGGCGGTGACCGTAAGTCCCTCACTCCCAGCCGACACAACGTCGAGAACAACCACATTCATCACATCGGCCGCTGGAACCAGGTGTACAAGGCCGCCGTCAGCCTGCAGGGCGTCGGCAACCGCGCCGCCCACAACCTCATCGACAACGCGCCGCACATGGCCATCGGCTTCGGCGGTAACGACCACATCATCGAGTTCAACGAGATCCATAGCGTCGTCTACCAGTCCAACGATGCCGGCGTGATGTACTGCGGCTACAACTGGACCATGCGCGGCCACGAGATCAGGTACAACTACATCCACCACGTCTATGGCTTCGAGGGACGCGGCTGCGAGGGGGTTTATCTTGACGACCAGTTCTCGGCGGCCAATATCTACGGCAACGTGTTCTATCAGGTGCCCGGGGCGACCTTCATCGGCGGCGGGCGCGATACCCACATCGAGAACAACATCTTCGTCGACTGCAACCCGGCAGTGCATGTGGACGCGCGCGGCCTGGGCTGGCAGAAGGACGGCGTGGCCTCCCTCATCACGCGCCTCAAGGAGGTGCCCTATCAGGAGGAGCCCTGGCGCAGCCGCTATCCGCAGCTCCTGACGCTCCTGGACGATGAGCCGGGAACGCCCAAGGGCAACGTCGTCGCCCGCAACCTCTGCGTCGGTGGCAAGTGGGACCGGGTGGAGGCCAAGGCCAGGCCGGGCGTAACCTTCACCGACAACCTGCTGGACGAGGATCCGTTGTTTGTGGATCGCGCCAAGCTCGATTTCCGGCTCAAGCCTGAATCGCCAGCGTTCAAGCTGGGCTTCAAGGCGATCCCGGTGGAGAAGATCGGTCTGTACGCGAGTGACCTGCGCGCCTCCTGGCCGGTGCATTCGACCGTCCGCCCGGCCCCGGAACGGCCGCAGGCGCAGGCACCGTTGCGTTACGCTCAGCTCCTGAAGGTACCGCGGGCAACGGTCGCACCGACCCTCGACGGCGTCGTTGCCGAAGGCGAGTGGCCCGGGACCCCCACCCCGGTGCAGGACACCCCCGGCCGCGAACCCCTGGCCGGCAAGCCCGCCGCGCTCCGGTTGGCGCATGACGGCAAGACCCTCTACGTCGCGGTAACTGTGCCCATCGCCTCGCCCGCGGTACTGAAGAGGGGAACGACCTGGGGCCAGGATGACGGCGCCGAGGTGTGCTTCCGCGACGCCTCAGGGGCTAAACCAGGCGTCACCTTCGTCCTGCAGGGCTTCGTCGTGGGCGAACTCGCCAGCAGCGGCGATGCCGGCGCCAGCTCGGCGGCGGTAGCGAAGTTGGGCAAGGCCGTACGCTTCGCAGCCACCGTCGGCCAGGACCACTGGACCGGCGAATGGGCCATCCCCCTGGAAGCCGCCGGCATCGTGCCGACCGCCGGGCTGAAACTCGGTTTCAACCTCGGCGTCCGGCGGGCGCAGAGCGACGAGTGGCTCGTCTGGGCGGGCGCGCTGGGGCCGAACTGGCAGCTCGACAACACCGGAGTGCTGCTGCTGGAGTGAGGGCAGAAGCGAGAGGATCGATAGGCTGGGGCGCAGGGCAGTTCCGTAGGGGTTTCTGTTTCGATCGTCTCCGCGTCCGGCGAGCAAAACGGGTCACTTGACTCTTGGGGGAGACTTCCTGCGGGACATGTCGCGAATGCCAGACGCCGCGGAGCGCTGAAAGCGCGGCCATTCCTCAGCCCAGGGCAGCGCCCTGGGAATGAATCCAAAACGAGATTGAGCCCTGCCGGGGCGGCATACCGACAGTCCATGGGCACCGCGCG
>CAILKC010000919.1 GCA_903834675.1 uncultured Victivallales bacterium
AATACCCTGGAGATGCGCTGGGCTCCACCGCCCGCGCCTGAGGCCAGGCGTCTCTCCAGAATACCCTGGAGATGCGCTGGGCTCCACCGCCCGCGCCTGAGGCCATGCGCCTCTCAACAATACCCTGGAGATGCGGTGGGCTCCACCGCCCGCGCCTGAGGCCATGCGCCTCTCCAAAATACCCTGGAGATGCGGTGGGCTCCACCGCTCGCCTGAGGCCAGGCGTCTCTCCAGAATACCCTGGAGATGCGGTGGGCTCCACCGAGGTTGGCTGGAGATGCGGTGGGCTCCACCGCCCGCGCCTGAGGCCAGGCGTCTCTCCAGTGGGCTCCACCGTCGGCGTCCTACTTCAAGGCGGCCGCCGCCGCGGTGCGGCTCGCCGCCGGGCCGACGGTATCGCGGCTGGCGCTGAAGCCAGGCCCGCCAGCTGCCACGAAACCTAGGCTGGCACCGCTCTCATCCGGGCTGACCCAGAAGGCGTAGAGACGACCCTGGGTGAGGTGGAAGCGTAGCCTAACGGGCTGGCCCGCCAAGGCGCCAAGGTCCGTCCCGTCCTTCCAGGCTACGGCTTGGGCGGTACTGTCGACCGCGGTGGGCAGACAGGCGTCGGCGGTGAAGGGGGCGATGGGCTGGCCAGCCGGGTTCAGGACCTCGACCCGCAGCGTGCCGCGAGGGGCGTCGAGGTTGACGAACAGGCGCCGGCCACTGAAGCGTAGGGGGCGCGTCGTGAGCGTGCCTGGCGTGGCGTCCGCGTCCATCGAGGCGAAGCCATCGCGGCGGAGCGTGGCCAGACCGGTGTAGGTGGCATCGAGGCCGCTGCCGGGAAACTTGCGATTGGCGCCGGTGACGTAGAGATAGAGCTTGTCGCCCACGATCAGGCAGCAGCCGCCCGCCGACTGCACATTGCCCCAGTTCCAGGCCTGCTTGTCCTCGGAAACCGGGCAGAGCGGCTTCCGGTCAGGGCGCGACCAATGAAAGCCGTCACGGCTGAAACCGGCGCACACCTCGTTGATCTTGGGCCGGCCGTCGGCGGGATGGCCGCGCCAGATCGAGAACAGGCCCAGCATGACGCTCTCGTAAGCGATGCAATCGAGGTTGTAGAGCTGCGAGGGCACCAGGTCCCAAGGCCGCTCGGGCACCCGGCGCAACGCCAGGTCCTCGCGGGACGGATCCAGCTCGTCAGCGCCGACCCAGAGGCCGGAACGCCGGGTCGCTTGGTCCGCGGACCAGTGAATGCCCTCGAGGACATGGGCGGTCTCGATGTAGTCGCGGCAGCGGCTGACCTCCTTCGAGCCGGTGCGGATGCCGTACACCCAGACCTTACGGAAGGCGTTATAGAAGACGGTGGAGCGGTCGCCGGTGGGGTCGGTGTCGGCAGCGAAGGTCCAGTGAATGCCGTCGGGCGAGAAGCTGACCCGGATGCCGTGCCGCATGCTGACCGCCTTCTCGACGGTTTCCTCATGAGTGGCGACCCGAAACATCTTGAAGCGGCGCCCGGGGTCGGGGTCATCGAGGTCCATCCACACCACGCTGGAATTCCGGCGGCGGTCGGCTTCGTCGGCGAGGACGATATTGGTGCCGGGCACGACGCCGAAGTCAGGCTTTTCCCAGCGGATGCCATCCCGGCTGGTGGCGAGGCAGGTGCTGTAGCCGAGGACATCGCGGTCGAGAGCGCCGCCCCAGTACCAAGCCTTGAAGAGCTGGTCGGCGGGATCGTACCAGACGCCGTCGCTGAACACGCCGGCGCCGCAGCGTCGCGAGCCTTCGCGCAGGCCCTCCCAGGGCTTCTCGGGGAGCAGCACCGGGCTGGCGGGGTGATACTCTGCCGGGTGGCAGGAGCGCCGCAGGGTGGTCTGTTCGATCAGGAAGTCATCGACGAAGAGTTGCCGGCCGACATCGATGGGGATGACGGCAGGCGGCGCCGCGAGATACGGCGGCGGTGCCAGCGGCGTCCGGGTGAGGGTAACGACCTTGGGCGGCCAAGCCTCGGGCAGAACGATGCCGTTATAGAGCGTCTCTCCGGCCATACTCATTAGCCCCCAGGCGGACACCCAGACAAGAACCCTGCACGGTGGTGACATGACCGACCCTCCTTTGGGCACGCCCACGGCCCCGTGGGCAGTGGCCGCGAGCCGCGGCCGCTCAGGGCGTCTCCGCCGCCAGCTGCGCCTGAATCTTCTGGTTGTACTCCGCGATCTGGTCGATCACCCAGGCATACTCGTTGTCGACGCGGACCAGCCCTGGCCCCTTGCGGTCCTTAGTGTAGTCAAACACCCAGTAGGCCGCCAAGTCGACGCGCGCCGCCAGCAGTGCCTCCAGAATGGCCGTCTGCTGCTGCCGAAACTGCTCCATGGTCAGAGCGCTCTTCTGATCATGGGCCGCCGCGGCGAACTCGCCCACGAAAAGGGGCTGTCCGAGCCGGGTCGCAAAGTCCTTGAGCAGGGTCAGCACCGGCGCGATACCTTTGACGTCGCCAAAGGCGGGGTCTTTGCCGTACCTGGGGTAGAAGTGAACACTGGCGACGTCCATCGGCGCCGGGCTCATCCACGAAAAGACGTCATACGCCTGGGTGCTGGAGTCCTGCTTCCAGCTCTTCTCGGTGGCATTGTGCCAGCCGCATTCGCGTGGCATGGAGTTGCCGGTGGTAAGGAAACGGTGCGGGTCGTAGAGGCGGACCTCCTCGGCACAGGCCTTCCAGGCGGCCCCGGCAACGCGGTAGGTCATGAGGTTTCTTTCGTCTCTGGCCAGGTCGACCTTCTGGACCGGCATCTGCTTGCCGAGGAACTCCATGCCGTTGGGCAGATCGCAGGACAGATTCAGCTCGTTGGCGAACTCCCAGCCCCAGATCGCCTTCGATTCCTTGTAGCGCGTGACCACCTCGCGGACATAGGTGCGCATGAAGTCACGGGTCTTGCTCTGTGGGTTAGCCCATTCCTGGTTGAACTCGTCCACCAGGTCAGGGTAGGTCTCGGTCCGCCAGAACAGGCTGGGGACGAGACCCACGCCGGCCTCATCGGCCGTCCTTACCACCAGGTCCAGGCGGCGGAACCATTCTGCCCTATCGCTGAAGTATAGGTCCCAGTCGCTGGGCCAGAAGCCGCACGACCAGAAGCGGACGAAAGGGATCTGCTTCCGCCCGAGAAAGCGCAGGCCGTCGAGGGTGCGCTGCTCGCCCGGTGCCTGGATCAGCTCCTGGAACAGGTCGCAGTAGTTGACGCCGATGGCGCGGTACGGCCGACCCTCGCGGGAAAGTCGACCGCCGCGCACGCTGAGGCCGGGGCCGTCTCCAGCCAGGACCGTCGTGCCGCACGCCGCCAGGCAGGCTGCGGTCATCCACATGAGATTGCGAGATGTCATTACTGAGCCCTGTCGCCAGGCCAGATCCGGCCTGTCTACCGTTCGCCAATGCCAGGCCTAACCTGCCTGTCCGTGCCGGGCGCGTCAAGCCGCACCCGGGCGGTTCGCGTAAGACTTGGGGTCAACCCCCGACTTTTAGCTTCACATTGCTGTATTATGTGGCTTCAACCCAGGGAATGGACGCCTAGGCTACTCCCGGTCCTAAAGCCTGACACCACAGGTTGGTTACGGGTAGCTACTCAGGTTACAAGTCAGGTGCATTTCCCTGCCCCAACGGGGCTGTGGCTCAGAGCCCAGGGTTGCGGCCATGGTGCCGCTACCCTGGGTCAGATGTGGTCATGGTATCCTACCCCAACGTGGTTGCGTCTTGGCACCATGACGCAACCCCGTTGGGGTAGACTGGGTTGCTGCCTTGGTCACCCAGGGTAGGCCGACGTAGCGGCCAACCCTGGGCTTGGGTACGCAGCCCCGTTGGGGCAGGATACGCAGTTGCACCTGAGTCGTCACGGTAACGGCAAGAATGGCGGACCAAGACTTGGACTGCCTAGCGTAGGCATATTATTGTCAATACAAGGCTAAAAGTCGAGGGTTGACCCCGGGATTCTCCACCCTGGGTGGTCAAGCCGGGGCCGGGGCGGTAGAGTTTAGGGGACGACCGGCCCGAGCGCGGTGCTTAGAGCGTAGCGGGCGGACAAGCCGAAGGAGAGCTGCTATGCGTTACGCGATCCGCGAACTGGTGTGTGGGGTCGCCTTGGCCATGTCGGCTGGGGCCGCGCCCTCAGCGCTCGAGTCACTGCCCGGCGGCATCACCATGGTCCGCGATGACGCGGGCGAGTGGGATGGGCACCTCAGCCTTAGTGTCACGCACCAGAACAAGGCTGGCTACCAGGCCCGTAAGACGCTCGACATCAGCGACTTGCCTGAGTCCGTATGGGCGGCGGTGAAGGAGGTCCGGGTCTCTGCCCTGTTCGCGGTGCGGGACTATTCGTGGCACGATTTACCGGCCAAGAATGGGCTCGACGAGGCCTTCGAGGTGGTGGTCAACGGCACGGTCAACCGTTACCCGACCAACGGCGGCGCCCCGGTGTACCAGGAGGGTACGGCGACGAATCTGGACTGGTATGACTTGCCTCTGCCGCGCGAGCAGTTTGTGCGTGGGGTCAACGAGATCATTTTCCGCAAGGCCGCCGGGGACAAGAGTGATGACTACTTCTACCTCGGCATTGACCACAGCCAGGAGCGTGGCAACAGTGCGGTGGACTTTGGCGACGGTAAGGGCTGGCGGCAGGACGTGCTCACCATCCCCGGCGGGGTGGGTGAATACATGGTGCGGCTGTACCTGATCACTCAGGGCAGCCTCGTGGCGGAGGCCGCCTGGGAGCCTGGCCGGACGCCGCGGCTGACCGATCCGGCCGGGGTGCTGGTGTTCGGCGGATCGCAACACGGTCTGGTCTTGGACGCGGGCCTGCGCTTGGCCCCCGGTGAGTCGGCACGACTCGAATGGCGGCCGGAAGCCTTTGACCTGCGGCAGCCCGTCGAGGCGAGGGTGGAGGGCAGCGGGACGGTGGTGCTGGCGTGGCTGGATGCGCCAGGGCAGGCCAAGGCCGAGGCGGCCCAGGCAGCTCCCTGCACCGCCAGGTTAGCCGGCGGTGGCGCTCTGCGGCCTGCGGGCCTGCTGGTCTCGGCGGGCAGCACGCCGTTCACCCTGACCAAGCTGGTGGTGCGCGGCGCGGTCGCCTGCCGACCGGCGCTTGCGGCTCCGGTTGACCAGCGGCCTGAGATTGCCACCGCTGCCGGGCGGCCGCTGGAGCGTGCGACGACGTGCGAACTGCGCCGCGACGAGATCGTCCTGCAAAATGCGACCTTGCGGGCTCGCTTTGTGACCACCGAGCAGCGTCTGCGGCTGGTATCGCTGTACAACGAGTGGGGCGCGGCAGAGATGGTACGCCGGCCGGCGGCGGTGGACCTGTTCCTGGTCGAGGTCGGCGAGAAGCGCGCCGCGGGCAGCCGTGATTTCGTGCTCGAGCAGACGGCGCCCAGCGAGGGCGGCTTCACGGCGACGCTGTTCCAGCCGGAGATGGCGCTACGGGCGCGCCTGCAGGTAAGTATCGTCGCAGAGGGGCTGCGCCTGGGGCTGGAGCTGGAGAATGCGGGCGCGGCGGCGTGCGACTTCAAGCTCGCCTTTCCACACCTGGCCGGGCTGGCGCTGTCCGGGAAGTCGGCTGACGATAGCTACTACTTCCCCTGGGGTGGCGGCATCTTCAACAGCCGGTCGGCCACGATCCGGCGGGGCTATGGCGAACACGAAGCGTTGTACCAGATCATGGACCTCTTCAGCCCCAGCCAGGGCGCCGGGCTTTATCTGCGCCTGGACGATGCCGAGGGCTGGCATAAGGTCCTGGCCCTGCGCAAGGACGTGGCCGGACAGCCCGTGGCGTCGGGTGATGCCAGCCTGGTGCGTACCCGACCGGAATACGTCTGGAAGCGCAGTCTGCCGACGCTGGAGGGCATCGGCATGACCTGCGAATACCTGCGCCGCACGCGCGCTCCAGGGCAGCGCTTTGCGCCGGCCGTGGCGGTGCTGGCGGCCCACTCCGGCGACTGGCGCACGGCCATGACTGCCTATGC
Source organism: uncultured Victivallales bacterium (assembly GCA_903834675.1). The sequence goes on from CAILKC010000919.1 coordinate 5,986, forward strand.
CGCCTGGGCGCATCGGGTCTGGACCTGGCGCCCGTATCCGTCCCGGCTGCAGAGCGTGCATACCATGATGGCCCATGGTTGGGGCCATGATCTGCTTTTCAAGGGTGGCGCCTACCGTACCGACTTCATCAAGCCGATGGCCGACTGCGTCGAGATCATGTCCTGGTGGGACTGGTCGACGCTGGGGCCGCTGGGGGTGCCGCTGGACCAGCTCGACAAGGTGCTCAACGCCGGGCAGATCAAGCTGTGGACGCCGTACCTGGTCGAGGATCCGGTGACGGGCCAGACGATGTGGAACAATCAGCCCGGCGACTACCGGGGCTACAACGAACGCTTCGGGGGTCTGCCGGCCTTCCGCCAGGCGGTCGCGACCTGGAAGGCCCTGGGGCCGCTGGTGACGCTGTACACCGACCCCTTCCGCCTCGATGCGTTCTCCTGCGAAACCGGTCGCCGCTTCGGCCAGGCCTGGAATGTCATGGGCGCCGACGGCAAGTTCCACATGGGTTACGAGGTGACGAATCCCTGTCACGACCTGCCCGAGGTACGAGCCTGGGTGGCGGCCGAAATGAAGCGCGTGATGCAGGAGACCGGCGCGGACGGGATTCGCCTCGACGAGTATGGTCACATGGGCTGGGCCTGCTTCAACCCAGAGCACAAGCACACCTACGCCGAGCCCGGGGTGTCGCAGTGGAACAAGGCCGTGGCGGAGACCACCCGCGCGGTTCGTCAAGGGATGGACGAAGTGAATCCGGCGACGGTGCTGACCACCGAGCATCCGGGCTATGACTACCTGATGAAGTCGCTCGACGGCTGCATCACCTACGACACCACCGTGCAGGCGACCCCGCTGCGGCCGTTGGAGGTGAACCTGCAGCGTTTCTACTTCCCCGAATGCAAGGCATACGAACTTGATCACCGGGGCGCCGACAAGCTGGACCGCAAGAAGTTCTGGAACGGCGTCGCCTCCTTCGGCCGCATCCTGCCCAAGCCTTTCTATACGATCTACAAGGAGAATGAGGAGGTCTACGCCAGTCGTGACTGCGAGGCCCTGGTGCCGACGCTGGCGCCGCGGCTGTACGCCAACCGTTTCCGGGCCGGCGCGAAGACGCTCTATCATCTGTACAACGCCATCGGGCACACCCTTTCCGGGCCGGCGCTGGCGCTGGAGCTGAAGCCTGGGCAGCACGCCGTTGACCTGTTGGCGGGTCGGGCGGCGCGCCTGACGTCGCAGGCGGCCGGCCCGGCGGTCGAGCTGTGGCTTGAACGCGACCACGTCGCCTGCATCGCGGTGCTGCCCGAGCGACTGCGCGGCCTGCGGCTGGCGGGCCAGGAGCTCACCGTTCAACTTGAGGGGGAGGCCGCGGAGGGCATTCTGGCCGTCGCCGCCGCGGATGGGACGGTGCTGTTCAGCCAGGCGGCCCAAACCGGCGATAACCGCCTGAGCCTTGCTGCCTTGGCCGCGGACGCTACCCCGGCCTGCGTGAAGCTGCTCCAGCGCGGCACGCTCCAGGATGTCTGTCCGCTGCCGCCGTGAGTCTGCCCTTCAGCCCAGCCGGAGTCGACATTCCCGGCCTGGGGGCTTAGGTTACGATGGCAGGCGAGGATGTCGTTCCGCGAGGCGGAGCGCGCTTGCCGTGCGGACGCTCAGCTTGGAGGAGCAGACCATGCCCGTATCAGTCCGGCCTTACGGTTCCCTGCCTGATGGCTCACCCGTGAGCTTGTTCACTCTCACCAACGCCACTGGCATGAGCGCCTCGGTGATGGACTACGGCGCGCTGCTGGTGAGCCTGCAAGCCGCGGACCGTGAGGGCCGTATCGGGGAGATCACCCTCGGCTTTGACGCGCTGGAGGGGTATCTCGGCAAGCACCCCTACTTCGGGGCCACGGTAGGGCGTTACGCCAACCGCATCAGCGCGGCGCGCTTCACCCTTGACGGCAGTGAGGTCCGCCTGGTGGCCAACGATGGCGAGAACCATCTTCACGGTGGCGCCGTGGGCTTTGAGCACCTGCTCTGGGAGGCCGATGCGTTCGAGGAAGAGGGCACCGCGGGCGTGTGCTTCTCCCGCGTCAGTCCGGCTGGCGAGGAGGGCTACCCGGGCAACCTGCAGGTGACGGCCACGTACACGCTCACCGACATGGATGAGCTCCGCATCGATTTCGAGGCCATGACCGACCGTGCCACCCCCATCAACCTGACCAACCACGCCTACTTCAACCTGAAAGGCAGCGGGGACATCCTGGGCCATCAGGTGCATATTGCGGCGTCTCGCTACACTCCGGTCGACGCGGCCCTGATCCCGACCGGCAAGCTGGTGAAGGTGGCGGGCACCCCTCTGGACTTCACCGCGCCGCACTCGGTCGGCGAGCGCTTGGCGGCGGTGCCGGGCGGCTATGACCACAACTACGTGATTGACCGTAAGGCCGACGGACTGCTGGTCTGCGCCGCGCGGGTGGAGGAGCCGGAGAGCGGGCGCATGCTGGAGGTCTTCACCACCGATCCGGGAATCCAGTTCTACACCGGCAACTTCCTGGACGGCACGCTGACGGGACGGGGCGGCGTGCGCTACCAGCCCCAGGCGGGATTCTGCCTCGAACCCCAGAAGTTCCCCGACTCGCCCAATCAGCCCGCCTTCCCCAGCTGCATTCTGCGGCCGGGTGAGATGTACCTGCACACCATCCTCTTCCGTTGCGGCCTGGCGTGACCGCGGTATTGGGAGGCGAGGCTCATGTCATTCCGTAATCTCAGTCCGCAGAAGATGTTTCAGAAGCTGGCCGATGAGCGTACCCCGGAGTACACCTTTACAGCCTCGAACCGGGTCGAGTGGGAGGTCTGGCGGGCGGCGGCTCTGCCTGCGGTGCTGGCCTGTCTGGGCGAATGGCCGGAACGCTGCGAGTTGAATCCGATGTTCCTGGCGGAATGGGAACATGACGGCTTGCTGAAGCAGAGATGGCTCATCGACGTGCAGGATGGTCTGTCGGCGGTTCTGCTGTTGGCCGTCCCCCGCGACCTCACCCCGGGCGAGCGTCGGCCCGCGATCCTCTGCTGGCACGGCCATGGTCCGCACGGCAAGGAGCCGGTCATGGGCAACGACAGCAGCCCGGAACTGCGCGCCAGCATCGCCCAGAGCAACTACAACTACGGCCATCAGATGGCCAAGGCCGGCTTCGTTACCTTCGCCATCGACTGGATCGGTTGCGGCGAACGCAACGACTGCCAGAAACCCAACCACTACACGCCACAGACCCGCGATTGGTGCAACCTCTACTACCTGCACGCCACCATGTTGGGCATGACCTCCATCTCCATCAACGTCAGCCATGGCATGTCGGCCGTCGACTTCGCGCTGAGCCTGCCGTATGTGGACCCGGACCGCATCGGGGTCATGGGCGCCAGCGGCGGGGGCACGATGACCCTCTGGAGCACCCTCTGCGATGCGCGCCTCAAGGCCTCCGAGATCATCTGCTACAGCGATCTCTGGGCGCATTTCGGCTTCCGCGATCTGAACTACTGCGGCATGCAGGTTGCGCCGGGGCTGTTCAAGCTGGTGGATTTGCCCGAGGCTCAGGGCCTGATCTGCCCGCGGCCGCTGCTGGTCGACATCGGGGCCAACGACACCTGCTTCAAAGTCGACACGGCGATGGCCTGTTTCCGCCGCGTTGCCCGCATCTATGAGGTGGCCGCGGCCGAAGACAACCTGGAGTTAGACTTCTTTGCCGGTGAACACGGCTGGGGCGGCCAGCGCTCGCTGGCCTTCTTCCGTCGGCATCTGGGCGAGTAACCAAGGCGCTGGTAGGAGAACCAGGGTTCAGGGTTCAGCCGAGCCCCCGGCTGCGGCCGGGCATACCGGAATGAGACTTGCCGACGCGGGTCCCATTCCGATCCGGGCGGGACGTGGCGGATCGCCTGGAGGGCGGCCCTGCGTGGCCGCCGCGGCGCCGACGCAGCGGCGCCCTCCAACGCCCCTCGTCCGCCGCGGCGGACGAAGGGCGGAATGGAAAGCGCCTGGTGTCATACGAGGTTGCTGCAAGTTTCATACAAGGCAAGACAGGGAGGCGGTTGCCAATCATATATGTCCGGCCGCAGCCGGGGGCTGGGCTGATCTGCCGCGGCGGACTTAACCCTGGGACCTGAGTCGTCACCACCTACGGAACTGACCTGCGCCCCTCTCTGGGCGCACCCACAATAAGTCCGGCGCGACGCTCGTTTTCTGCAGCACGGCGCGGGGGTCTCATCTACCCATAAATCCGGCGCCGCGGCGGGTGGTGGCCACGTTTATGACGTTCTTGACCTGACCGACTAGGGATGACCGCGATGAAGCTCGCCGTACGGCGATGGTTGGTTCTGGCCAGCGTGCTCGCCTGCCTGGCCGGTTTCAGCCGGGACGGCAGCGGCGTTCCCGCCCGTATTCCTACCCCAGCGGAGTACGGGTTCTCGTTGGCCGACGGCCAGACAAGCGCAGAGTTCACCTTTTCCGCGGCAGTTTCCAAGCAGGTCTGGATTCTGGTAGAGGGCTTGCAGCACGGTGGTTTTGTGAGGGTGCGCATCAACGGGCTGCCGCCAGACAGTGTGGAACTGCGCGCCGTGGGCGGTCTGGCTCAGGGCCGGGCCGGCAGCGTGCTGATCAGGGCCTCAGCGCAGCAAGGCGAGAACCAGCTACTGCTCGCCGAACTGGACGGGGTTCAGATGGTGCGGATTCCGCAGACCATGACCTGGTTTGCCACCTCCTCCGACAGCGGCGGCAAACCGCGGTTCTCGGTGAACCTCGGACACATGGGCGGGAGATACCTGAACCAGTACCCCGTCGCCGTTTACTACGGGCCAGAGAATTCGGGCTTCCTGCGCTTCACCGGTTTTTTTGACCAGTACTATGGGGAAATTTTCAGCTCGGGGGTCACGGACATCGCCGGTAACAGCGGGGTGGACGACGCCGGCCTGACCTACGTTTTGCACTACCCGGCCAGGGGCCTACTGATGCCCACGCGCATCAAGCTGGTGCGCAGCGAATTGCCCGATAACTTCAGCCTGCGGGTCTGGCAGCGGATACAGGCGGCGGAGACTCCGACCTTCGACGACCTCAGCAACGTGCAGTTCCTACACGTGGTCGCCCCTGACGCGGGCGGTCTGGACTGGGGGGATGGCGAGCCGGACTGGGCCTGGCACCGAGCCCAGGACGCCGACAATCCGGACGTGCTTCCCGGCAGTCACGTGGCCATCTGCAACATCGACGACAACTCGGACAAGGTGTCTTCCTACCGAGCCAGTACCTCCGACCCGACCAAACGCACGCAGTCAAGTGCGCACCACACCGGCGGGGCTGCCTCCATGGAGACGGAGAACTCGATCGGCGGCTGGTTCACCCGCAACGGCAGCGGCTGTGTCGGGCTGGTGTTCCACCGTTACCGAGCGACGTTCCGCGATGATCTGCGCCCCGTCTTCAGCCACTGCGGCGACGGCGCGGACACGCATTTCTATCTGTTCTGCGGCGAGCTGTTCGGCCCGCTGGGCATGAAACGAGGCGACGAGATCGAAATCAGGTACAGCCTCTTCTTCCTACCCGCCGAACCGCAGGTTTCTGACATTTGCAGTCTCAACGATATGGACCTCCAGGTCTTCGGCGCAGAACCGCAGCAGCAGACGCCGATCACGGCTTGGGTGGCGACGAAGGAGGTGCTGGGCCTGCAACGGGAAGATGGCTCGCTGATCCTCTGGGGCCTCGGAGGCGGCAGCACGCCGAGGCGCTTCCCGATCACCGCGGCAGTGGCAGAGAAGGTGCAGCGCGTCAGTCGCTTTGTCAGCCCGGATCAGCCGGAGGTGGAAGAGTTGAAGGTGACCGAGGGGGCCGTCTCGGTGCTGCCCGGAACCTTCACCCTGCTCGACTGCGGCGCGGTTCTGCACCCGCCCACACTCCCTCCCAAGAAGTAGCGCCAGTGGACCCGCAATCCGTGCCGGTCGGGTCCAGGCACATCCAGCAAGGCCATGATGATGAGCGAAAGACGCGACGTCGCGACGGTAGCGCCGACCCTGACCTGCACGCTGGCGCAAGGGCTGCTGGCGACGATCGGCAACACGCCCCTGGTGGAGTTGCCGCGGGTGCGCCCCCGGGGCGGCGCTCGCATCCTGGCCAAGGTCGAGGGTGGCAACCCAGGGGGATCGGTGAAGGATCGGCCGGCTCTGTACATGATCCAGAGCGCGGAGCGGGAGGGTCTGCTGACGTCGGCCAAGACGATCCTGGAGCCGACCTCGGGGAACACGGGCATCGGTCTGGCCATGATCGGCGCCTGCAAAGGCTACCGGGTCAAACTCACGCTGCCGGAGTGCGTGAGTGTCGAGCGGCGCCAGATCCTCCTGGCCTACGGCGCGGAGCTGGTCCTCACCCCGGCTGACCAGCGCACCGACGGCGCTATCCGGGCAGCGCAGCGGATTCTGGCTGAGGAGCCGGGACGCTACTACATGCCTAACCAGTTTGCCAACCCGGCCAACTGGCTGAGCCACTACGAGACCACCGCGCCTGAGATCCTGGCCCAGACCGGCGGCGCCATCACCGCCTTCGTCGCGGGTATGGGTACGACCGGCACCCTGATGGGAATCTGTCGCCGCCTGAAGGAGTTCGACGAACGCATCCTGGTGATCGGGGTGGAACCGGTCCTCGGCCACGCCATCCAGGGCCTCAAGAACATGCAGGAGTCGATCGTGCCAGCGATCTACGAACGCGGGCGCCTGGACCGCGTGCTCATCGTCGAGGACCGGCCCGCTGTGGCCATGACCCAGCGACTCGCGGTCGAATCGGGGCTGTTTGTGGGGATGAGCAGCGGCGCCGCGGTGTGGGCCGCCTGCCAGATCGCGGCCGAGCTACCGCCGACGGCCACCGTCGTCACCCTGCTGCCCGACCGGGGCGACCGCTACCTGTCGACCAACCTCTTCCGCTCCATCTGCGCCGAGTGCCCGCCCTGAACCGGCCGCGGTTCGGCGCGCCGCAATCTTGGAGCCCGTATAGGATGCAGCCCTCTCGCTGGCCAAGCCGCTTGTGGGTACTGCCCGTGGCGCTTCTGCTGCAGGCCGCCTGGGCACAGGGAGCCGAGCGGCCCACGAATCTAGTGCGGGATGGCGACTTCGAGCGTCCGGACCTCGCCTTTGGCAAGGGCGATGCGCCCGGCGTGTGGGTTCCCTTCATCCATGCCCCCGAGGGCGTCAGCATCGGGTTGGCGGACGGTGCCGGACGCTCGAGTTCACGCGCCGTGCGCTACACCCGGACGAGCGCGGGCAGCCACAATGTTCACTTCGATCAGGTGGTGCCGGTCGCGCCCAATACGCTCTACGAAGTGCGGGCCTGGGTCTGCGGCGACGGGGTCCTCAAGCCGCTGCTTTCCGTGGCCGCGCCGGACTGGCGGCCGCTGGCGGTCGTCGGTGCGCCGACGGGAGTGGACTGGTGCGAACTGCGCCTCGCGTTCAACTCCCTCGACCACGAATGGGTTCGCCTCGAGTGGTTCCCTGGGGCCACGGGGCAGCTCTACACCGGCGTGGCGGGGAGCAGTACCTCTACCCGGCGATGGCAGCGCTCTTCCGCTCCCTGGGCGTACAGATCGCGCCGATGTGGCTCTACGGACTGACGCCAGCAGCGGAATACCTCGGCGGCTCGCACTATCTGAACCTTTACTGCACGCCGCGCAAGGCGGTCAGCTTCCGCATTGCGGGCGAGGTCTTCCGCTCGACGCCGCGCTACACGCCCTACCCAGTGGCGTCCACGGACGAGATTGTGACCCCCACCTGGGCCGTGTCGTTTGCCCGCGATCTGAGCCTCTGGTCGGGTCTCGGTGCGGTGATGCACAGCGGTCCCCTGGATTGGGCGCCGCTGCCACTCGCGCCGCACCCCCAGCAGCTCGTGGGCTATGGCAGTTCTCCGTTCGTGGCCTACGAGGGTACCGGCGCCTACTTTGCGGACATCGCCAGCGACCGCATCGAGCTCAGCATCCTGCCCGATGCCGTCTTCGTGCGTCCGCCCTGGCAGAAGCAGACGCAGAAGCCCTGGGAACGGACCTGTGCGCTCAACCCGGCTGCCCGGCATCCGCTGACCCTGCGCCTGCCCGACTGGCCCGCCGGCAGCGCCGTGATCCAGCGCCTGGACGCTCAGGGGGCCACCGCGGTCCCCGCAGCCGGCCCGGAGCTCCGCTTCGAGGCGGGACCGGGGGCCTACCGCCTCGACCGACGTTGAGATGGTGGCGGGCAAGCTGTCTCCGTGGCGTTGCAGCTTCCCGCCCTCGCCGGTGTCTACCCCAGTAACTGGACGGCGGCCGAACCTACTCGGCAGACGCCAGAGGCG
>CAILKC010000920.1 GCA_903834675.1 uncultured Victivallales bacterium
GGGCTGACCCTGAACCCTGTTTTCCTCTCCGCCAGTCTCCCTGTCCGTCTCCTCCAGTCGCCGTTTCCCCGTCTCGCCGTCTCGCCGTTTCCTGAACCCCAGGACCTGAGGTGTCACCACCTACGGAACTGACCTGCGCCTGGTTGCGCGTGGTCGCCTGTACTTCGCCGGGAATCCCTCTATATTCAGCCATATCGTGCAGCGACCGCCGGTACCTCACCAGGACGGAGCGCGGCAGCCCTCGGTGATCCCGGGTGCCGCCGATCAAGCGTTTGACTGCGGATGCCCGAATGTCCCAAGACCAGAAGATCAGCGATCAGGTGGTGGTGTTTGTGCTGGATGGACAGCGCTACGCCCAGCGCCTGGAGGTGGTTGAGCGCGTTGTCCGGGCCGTCGCCGTGACGCCAGTGCCGGAGACTCCGGCGTTCATCCTTGGCGTGATTAACCTGGCCGGAAGACTGCTGCCGGTCATCAGCCTGCGGCGCTGCCTCGGTCTGCCCGACCGCCCAGTCCGCCCGGCGGATCAGTTCATGATCACGCGAACCTCGCAACTGACGGTGGCTCTGGTCGTGGACGAGGTGGAGGCGCTGCAAGTGCTGACCAGCGCGCGAGCCGTTTCCCCAGAAGACGTGCTGCCGGGCCAGGGCTACCGAGTGCGGGGACTGCTCAAACTCGAGGGTGATGTCATCCTCATTTACGACCTGGAGCAGTTCTTCGACCTGGAAGATCAGGAGCGCATCCGCGCGGCGCAAAGCGGCAGTGGGCCAGAAGAAACGAAGTAGGCATTTTTCAGCGCTTCAGAGCGAATACAGTAAGATCAGATGCCGACCCCCTCTCAGGTCATTCCCGAGGTTGTGCTGCAGCAGCTCAGCGAGCGTATTGAGCGCTGCACGGGGCTGCATTTTCCGGCCTCACGCTTTGCCGATCTGGAACGCGGCCTGGTTGAGGCGGCCCGCGACGTCGGCTGTCGGGAGGTGCGCACCTACGCCGAGGCTCTGCTGCAGCGCGACCTGCAGACTACCGACATCGAAACGCTGGCGGGTAGCCTGACCATCGGCGAAACCCACTTCTTCCGCGACCCGCACGCCTTTACCTTTCTCGAAACCACACTGCTGCCCGAGCTGATCGCCGCCAAGCGCATGGGCGACCGGCGGTTGCGTTTCTGGAGCGCTGGCTGTGCGACGGGCGAAGAACCCTACTCGCTGGCCATGCTGCTGCACCGGCTCCTGCCTGACCTGAGCGACTGGAGCATCTCCATCCTGGGCACCGACATCAACCCGAAGTTCCTGGCCCGAGCCGAGGTCGGCGTCTACACCGAGTGGTCCTTTCGCGATACGCCCGACTGGGTCAAGCCGCGCTACTTCCTGACGCATCCCGGCCACCGTTACGAGCTGCAACCGTGGCTGAAGCGCAGGGTCCGTTTTGCCTGTCTGAACCTGGTCGACGACGCGTATCCCTCCATCGTGAGCAACACCATTGCCATGGATCTCATCGTCTGTCGGAACGTCTTGCTCTATTTCGCCCCGACGCGGGCCACGCAGGTGGTGAAGCGCTTTCACCGCGCCTTGGTCGACGGCGGCCTCCTGCTGTTCGGCGCGGTCGAGGCCAGCCAGATAGACTTCGGCGAGTTCACCCCTCTGGCAGCGCCCAGTGTGGCGCTGTACCGCAAGGACAGTGGGCCAGCGAAGACGAAACCCGACGCGGGAAACGTGGCAGAGGCAACTCGGATGGCCCGAGAGAACGAGGCCGCCGCGGCCCAGGCTGCGGCGTTTCGAGAGCCGCCCACCGTGCTGGCGCTAGCTCCCGCCTGCCACGCTCCGCGGGTCGCCGCGGCCCCCTCACCTGCCGCCACCGGAGTCCCGCCAGCCGACTTCGGCTCGCGGGCCCGGGCCTGCGCCAATCTCGGCGAACTGGCGGAGGCTCTGGTCTGCTGTGACCGCGCCCTGGCTGACGCCAAGACCGATGCCGGGCTGCATTTTCTGCGCGCCGGAATCCTCCAGGAACTGCAGCGCGACGGGGATGCATTGCAGGCCTTACGCAATGTCGTATTCCTCGCTCCCAGCCACGTGCTGGCGCACTTTGCCCTGGCGAATCTCCAGCATCGCCAGGGGCGACTGTCGGTGGCGGCCAAGCACTTAGCCAATGCCCGCCAGCTCTTGGCGGGGCGCGAAGAGAGCGAGGAACTGCCGGATTCCGGCGGCCTTACGGTCGGGAGTTTGTCCGGCATGCTGATCGCCACGGCGGGCATGTGGAAGCTGACCGGCGCGGCCAGCGGAGGGCGGCACGCATGAATGAGACGCGGCACGACCCCGCGGCTGCCTCGGCGGCGGCAAACCTGCTCCAAGCCAGGGCCAGGTTGCTCGCCCGCGAGTCGGCAACCGACGCCGCGGCGGACGGCTCCTGGCTCGACGTGGTTGAATTTGGCCTGGCCGACGAGGTCCATGCCCTGGAATTGGCCTACGTGCGTGAGGTTGGCCCCCTGGTAGAGGTGACGCCACTGCCAGGCCTGCCTGACCACGTTCTGGGGGTCACCTGTGTGCGCGGTCAGATCCTTGCCGTGGTCGACCTCCGTAAGATCTTCGGGCTGGCCGAACGCGGCCTGCGAGATTCGCGACAGGTGATCGTCCTGCAATCAGCAGACCTGGAGTTCGGCGTTCTTGCAGAGCGTATCATCGGGGTCCGGCGGCTGTGCGTGGCAGGGCTGCAAGCGTCGCTGCCTACGCTCACAGAAGTGCGCGCCGCCTATCTCAAAGGCGTTACGGCGGATGGGACTGTCGTCCTGGCCGCCGCCAAACTGCTGGCAGACCCGACCTTGGTGGTGAATCAAAGTGAGCCGTGAGCGGTGACTAGTAAGGAGGCGCAGCGATGCAGAAACTGACCTTGGGTTCGCGACTCGGACTGGCATTCGGCGCGTTGATCGTGTTGATGTGCGGGCTCGGCGGCCTCGCCGTCTGGCGCATCTCCCTGGCCGTCAGGCTGGCAGCCAACGTCGCCACCAAGCACGCGCCGGAGGTCCGCGTGGCCAACCACGTGGATATTTCGGCCTGGCGGGTCCTGCATGATATCCCGAACTATGCGTTGACCGGCCGCGAGGAATTTCTGCGCAAAGGTCGCCAGGCGCTGGTCACGCTCAAAGACGACCTAAAGGCAGCCAACGACCTGTCGGCCAAGTTTCCCGATCTGGTGGATTTGGACAAGGGAGAGACGGAGGCTCAGGCGAAAACCACCGAGTTCGAGGCCAGGGTTGACGGGGTGGAAGCCGAATACAAGAACCTGGCCGTGCAGGAAGTCGGATTGGATGCGGCGGCCAAGACCTTTATGGACGAATGCCGGAACTTGCTTCATTCCTACTATCAGAAGATGGACTCTGAGATCGAGCAGAAACTGGACGGAGCGGTGCTGAAAGAGAGCCGCCTGAAGATTGCCGCGATGACGGAACTGATTGATTTGGGCAACGCCATCCGGGTCGATAACTTCAAGGCGCAGGCCGCGGGCGACACGGAAGCTCTGCGGAACGCCTTGAAGGGGTTTGCCCCACTTGACCGCTGCCTCGCCGTCTTGGAGCCGACCGTGAAAGAAGAGCAGCACCAGGTGATGCTGCGGAAAGTCCGTGAAGCCGCCGACAACTACCGCAGCGGCATGGAGAGGATCCTGAAGAGCCAACTCGCGATCGCCGAGCAGACCAACGCGCTCTGGGTCGCTGGGGATGCGGTTACGGCCAAGGCCACGGCCGTGGCCGACGGCGGGATGCGGGCGATTGAGCAGGCGGCCAATGAAGTCGCTGCCGGCCTCGCGCTGACTAGTACGATCCTGATCGTCGGGCTGTTGCTGGCCACCCTCGCTGGGGTTCTGGTGGCCTGGCTGTCGGCGCGCGCCATCACCGGGCCGATTCGGGAAGGCGTCAATGCCCTCGCCTCGACGGCCAGCCAGATCTCCTCGACCATCTCGCAACTGGCGTCCAACGCCAGCGAGGCGGCGGCGGCCGTGGCCGAGACCACGACAACCGTGGAGGAGGTACGCCAGACCGCGCAGGTGGCCGCCGACAAAGCCAAGGCGGTGGCCGACAATGCCCAGGGCGCGGCACGCGCCGCCCAGGCAGGCCGCCAGGCCACCGATCAGACGGCCGAAGGGTTGAGTCGGATTCGTGACCAGATGAGTTCCATCGGCGAGAGCGTCACCCGCTTGAGCGAGCAGAGCCAGGCGGTCGGGGATATCGTCTCGACGGTCACAGACCTGGCCGAACAGTCAAACCTGCTGGCGGTGAACGCCTCGATCGAAGCAGCCAAAGCTGGCGATGCGGGCAGAGGCTTCGCTGTGGTGGCGCAGGAAATCCGCAGTCTGGCCGAGCAGTCCAAAGAGTCAACCAAGCAGGTGCGCGCCATTCTCTCCGAGGTGCAGCGAGCCACGGGCAAGGCCGTCATGGAGGCCGAGCAGGGCGGCAAGAGCGTCGCCGCTGGCAGCCAACAGGCCCAGGAGGCCGGCCAGGCCATCAAGACCCTGGCTGACACGGTCCAGGACGCGACCCGAGCCGCAGTGCAGATTGCCGCCTCGAGCCAGCAACAGTTGGTCGGCATGGAGCAGGTCGGACGCGCCATGGAGAATATCAGACAGGCGACCACGCAGAACGCCGAAGGCGCCCGGCAACTGAGCGCAGCGGCGCACTCTCTGCAAGAGGTCGGCATGCGCCTGAAAGCCATGGTGGACTCGGGAAACGAGCGGAAAGCCGAGAACCTGAAGACCGCGGTTTAAACAGTCCAGCTAGTCCAGGTAGTCCAGGTAGTCCAGCTAGTCCAGGCAGTTGAACCACGAATGAGCACCCAACTCAACGCCGACTTTCTGAAGAGGCTCATGGCGACCTTTCTGGTCGAGGCGCGTGAGCACGTGGAGGCGCTTGGCTCGGGTCTGCTCGAACTCCAGACGTCGGCGAGCCGGGAAGCGCAAGTGCCGCTGATCGAGACGCTTTTCCGTGAGGCGCACAGCCTCAAGGGCGCGGCGGGCGCGGTGAACGCTGGCGAGGTCGAGCGGCTGTGCCAGACGCTGGAGGGCACATTCGGCGCCCTCAAGACCGGCAAGCAGGTGCTTTCGACCGAGATCATCGAGGATTTGCACCGGTCTGTGACGGTCCTGGGCCAGCGGGTTGACGCCCTTGCGGCAGGCCATGGGAACGCGGCAGGCGAGAGGCAGACCCCGGAGACCGTTCCGGCTTCGAAGGGGCCACCTGCCGCGGTCCGCGTACCGCTTGCGGAAGGGCCGCCTGCCGCGGTCCGCGTACCGCCAGTGGAGAGGCCGCCTGCCGCGGCCCGCGTACCGCTTGCGGAGGGGCCGCCCGCGGGCGGCGACACCGTCCGCATTGCCACCAGCAAACTCGACGCCATCTTCCTGCAAGCCGAAGAGCTGCTGGGGGTGAAGTTGGCCTGGGCCGAACGGACCCTTGAACTCGGAGCCCTGGCCGCCGCGGTGGCGGAACGGGACCGGCTCTGGGCCACGACCGTACCCCTGGTCCGCAGTCTACGCGAGCACCTCGCCGCCAAGGCGGTTTCTTCGGCGTCCAGCGCTGGGTCGGGCGCGGCGCTGACGGAGCTCTCGGCGCGCTTGCTCGCGCATCTCGATCAGGATCGTGAGCAGGCTGAGGCCGTCAGCGCTGGCGTTGCCGATCTTGTCCGCGGCATGGCCGCCGATCGGCGGCGGTTTGACACGCTGCTCGAGCGCTTATTGGATGACGTGAAGCGGACGCTGATGCTGCCCTTCGCCACCATCTTGGCCGGCTTCCCCAAGCTGGTGCATGATCTGGCCCGCGACGCCGACAAGGACATCGCCTTCGAACTGCGCGGCAGCGAAACCGAGATCGACAAGCGCATCCTCGAGAGGATCAAAGATGCGTTGCTGCACGTGGTTCGCAACAGCATCGACCACGGCATCGAGCCCGCCGCTGAACGCATTCGCCGCGGCAAGGCGCCCCGTGCGAGCGTGGCTCTGGTCATCACCCAGGCCGGGGGGAAGGTCGACATTCAGATTACCGACGACGGGGCCGGTATCGACGGGGCCGCGGTGAAAGCGGCCGCGGTCCGCTCCGGGCTGCTGGCGGCGGGCGAGGCCGAGGCGCTCTGCGATCTGGACGCCGTGCAACTGGTTTTCCGGTCTGGGGTTACGACCCGCCGGGAGGTGACAACCCTCTCCGGACGCGGCCTTGGCATGGCGATCGTCCAGGAGAGTGTGGCCATGCTGGGGGGCACGGTGAGCCTCGAGTCCGCGCTCGGGGTCGGTACCACGATCCGCATCCTGCTGCCGCTGACCCTGGCCACGTTGCGTGGCACGCTAGTGCGCGTGGCCAACCGCGACTTCGTCATCCCGACCACCAACGTGGTCCGGGTGCTGCGTCTGCCGTGGGCCTCCGTTAAACGGCTCGAGAACCGTGACAGCATCTGCCTGGATGGAGCGACGTTATCGCTGGTCCGCTTGGCGGATGTGCTGGGGTTGACCCCAGTGCCCGCCGTCGCCGCCGACAACGCGCCGTTGACGCTGCTGGTGCTCGGCCAGGGCCAGGCATGCATGGCCTTCGCGGTTGAGCAGGTTGTGGGCGAACAGGAGGTCCTGGCCAAGCCGCTCGGCCGCCTGCTTCCCCGGGTGCGAAACCTGGCCGGCGCCACCGTCTTTGGCTCGGGCAGAGTCGTGCCTATCCTCGACGTCTCGGACCTGCTCGCTACCGCCGTCCTCCGCAGCCAAACCACCAGGCCGGAGCCCGGGACAGAAGAGGCGATACGGGCCAAGAGACTGCTGGTGGTGGATGACTCCATCACGACCCGGACCATGGTGCAGAGCATCCTCGATTCGGCCGGTTACGAGGTCAAGACGGCACCCGACGGCAGCGCCGCTCTCAATACCTTGCGTAACGAAAGGTTCGATCTGGTGATCTCCGACGTCGAGATGCCCAGAATGAACGGCTTCGAGTTGACCAAGCGCATCCGCGAGGACCCAGCCCTGGCCGAGTTGCCCATCGTGCTGGTGACCGCCCGCGAAGCGCAGGAAGACCGTGAACGCGGTATCGACGCCGGCGCGAATGCCTATATCGTCAAGAGCAGCTTCAGCCAGGGAGATCTGCTGGAAGTAATCGGTAGGCTGATCTGAAAATCGACCCGTCTGACCTGTCTGACCTGTCTGACCTGTCCGACCCGTCCGACCAGCTATGAGACACTCATGAGCCACCTTTTGGAGCCTCGCGTTCCGAGCCCCGCGGCGCCGGAGACGCCCAAAGTCCGCGTTATGGTCGTCGAGGATTCGGCCGTCGTGCGCGATTTTTTGACGCACATTCTCAGTCTGACGGCCGACTTACAGGTTGTAGGTGTGGCTCATGATGGGGAACAGGCCGTCGCCATGGTCCGCGACTGTCGGCCGGACGTCATCACCATGGACATTCACATGCCGGGGATGAACGGCTTCGAGGCCACGCGCCGGATCATGGAGACACAGGCGACGCCGATTGTGATTGTCAGCGGTAGTTCCACGGTCGAGGAATCCGCGACCGCTTTTCGGGCGCTCGAATTCGGGGCGGTCGCCATCATGCCGCGGCCGTACGGGTTTGGCCACCCGGAGTTTGCCGCCAGCGCCGAGAGACTGGTGGAGACCGTGCGCCTGATGGCCGAGGTCAAGGTGGTGCGACGCTGGGCCCAAGCTGAGACTAGGGCGGCTGCCGCCCCGGCGCGCTGGGTCGCTCCCGAACCCGGCCCCGCCGAGGTCCGCATCGTCGCCATCGGCGCCTCAACCGGCGGCCCGGCAGCCATCGCGACCATCTTGGCGGCGCTGCCGAAGGGTCTGCCCTTCCCCTTGGTGATCGTGCAGCATATTTGCGCCGGGTTCACGGCGGGACTTGGCGAGTGGTTGGCCACGACCTCCGGCCTGCCGGTGCAGGTTGCCGCGGACGGCGACTTTCTTTTACCCGGCCATGTCTACGTGGCCCCCAATGGGACACACCTGGGCGTCAGCGCCCATCGCGTCAGGCTCGCTGCCGACCCAGCCGAGAACGGGCTGCGCCCGGCGGTCTCGTACTTGTTCCGGTCGGTGGCGGCGGCCTTTGGCAAGCAGGCTGTCGCGGTTCTGCTCACCGGCATGGGCACGGACGGTGCGGCAGAATTGAAACTGATCAGGGACCGTGGGGGTCTTACCATCGCTCAGGACCGCGCCAGTTCGATCGTCCACGGCATGCCAGGTGAGGCGATTCGTCTGGGCGCCGCCGTACACGTGCTGGCGCCAGAAGCGATCGGCGCGTTTCTGCGTAGCCTCGGCAAAAGGCAAACCGCGTGAAGACACAAGACTCAAGATCTGCCGACATCCTGATCGTCGAGGACAGCGCGACCCAGGCACTGCGCTTGCAGTTCTACCTGCAAGAGCGTGGCCTTACGGTCGCCACGGTGCGCGATGGGGTCGAGGCGCTCCTCTACCTCAGCAAGGACAAGCCGCGACTGGTGGTCTGCGACATCGTTATGCCGCGCCTGGACGGTTACGAGCTCTGCCAGCGAATCCGGGGTGATGCCGCCCTGTGCGAGATCCCGGTGGTGCTATGGACGCAGTTAGAGGCGCCCGAAGAGTTGGCCAGGGGCATGGCGGCTGGCGCCGTGGCGGTCGTCCGTAAGCCCTTGGGCGATGAGGTCCTGCACCAGGCCGTCCAGCGACTGCTCGGCGACCTGAGCCAGGCGGACACCGCAGAAGCCGCCAGCTACATGTTGATCGTCGAAGACAGTCCGACCCAGGCGGCCCAGATCGAGGAGACCTTGCGGATTCGGGGCTATGAGACCCACATCGAGGTCAATGGCTACGACGCTCTGGAGTCGGTACGCCGACGCCGACCGGCGCTCATCATCAGCGACGTCAGGATGCCGGTCATGAACGGGTTCCAACTCTGCCACGCGGTCAAGCATGATCCCGTTTTGCACGGCATTCCCGTGATCTTGCTGACCTCACTGTCGACGCCGAGTGACGTTCTCTCCGCCCTGGAAGCCGGCGCCGATTTCCACATCCCAAAACCTTACCAAAGCGACTACCTAGCCGCGAAGATCGTGGAGATTCTCTCGCACCACCGCGCCGGTGACAGGCGCACACCTCTGACCGAGGAGACCGTGACTTTTGATGGGACTACCTACCGGATTTCGACCACCCCCGAACAGGCGCTGCGCCTGCTGCTTTCGACCTACGAGGTCGCCTTTATGCAGAATCGGGAGCTGCTGCGGGCACGCGAGGAATTGCAGACCCTGAACGAGACCCTCGAACAGAAAGTGCGTGAGCGGACGGCGGCGCTCACGGCCGAGATGGCTGCACGCCAGCAAGGGAACGAGGAGAAGGTCACCCTTGAAGCCCAGCTTCAGCAGGCGCAGAAGATGGAGTCGGTGGGGCGGCTGGCGGGAGGCGTGGCACACGAATTCAACAACCTGCTGATGGGCATCATGAATTACGCCGAACTGTGCCGTGACGGCCTGCCGCCGGAGCACCCCATCCGCAGCTACCTGGACGAGATTAGCAGCGACTCCCAGCGCGCGGCGGACATCACCCGGCAGCTCCTCGCTTTCGCCCGCAAGCAAATCATCGCGCCCAAGGTACTGGAGCTGAACGACGCCGTAGCGGGAACGGTCAAGATGCTACGCTGTCTGCTGGGCGCGGACATTGAGCTGGCCTGGCTGCCGGGCGCTAACTTGTGGCCGGTCAAGATGGACCCCGGCCAGATCGCCCAGGTTCTGGCAAACCTCTGTGCCAACGCCCGAGACGCCATCACCGGGGTGGGCAAGGTCACCCTCGAGACGGAGAACGTGCCCCTGGACCAGGCCGATGCCGCGGCCCGCCCCGATGTCGCCCCCGGCGACTACGTCCTGTTGGCCGTCAGTGACGACGGCTGCGGCATGAGCAAGGACGTCCTCGCGCGGCTCTTCGAACCGTTCTTCACCACCAAGGGCATCGGGCAGGGTACGGGCCTGGGACTGGCCACCGTATACGGCATCGTCAAGCAGAACTCCGGGTGGATGAACGTCTACAGCGAGCCGGGCCAAGGCACCACGTTCAGGCTCTACCTGCCGCGGGCGGCGGCGAAACCCGACGCGGCCGCGGGGCCCGCCACCTCGGCGGAACCGCCCCGCGGCAGCGAAACGATCCTGGTGGCTGAGGACGAGAAATCCATCCGAGTCACCACACGCCTGTTCCTCGAACCCCTTGGCTACACCGTGTTGGCGGCCGCCACGCCGGAAGAGGCACTGCGCCTGGCGGGCGCGCATGCCGGCCCCATTCACTTGCTGATCACCGACGTGATCATGCCGGGCCTGAACGGACGCGACCTGGCCCGGCGCCTTGCCGAGCAGCGCCCCAGCCTGAAGTGTCTGTTCATGTCTGGCTACACGGCCAACACGATCATGCAGCGCGGGGTACTGGACGAGAGCCAGCAATTCCTCTCCAAGCCCTTCTCGCGTAATGATCTGGTCCGCAAGGTCCGCGAGATGATGGCACCTTGAAACGCGGACCCCGCGCGGGTCGGGTCGGGTCAGAGCCGACGCTCAGTTCACCGGCCTCGAGGCGTCGGCCTTGTGGCTTTGCCCTTGGCGGCGGTCTTGCCCTTGGCGGCCGGGCGTTCCTGGGCCTTATCGGCCTCACCCGCCTGCCGGTTGGCGGCGGCACGGTCGGCGGCCATCTCCGCCACGGTACGGGTGTGGAGGCGGGCCGCGCCCTGGTAGCCCTGGCGAGTCGGGATAAGGGTGCCGGCGGCCTTGGCGGCGGCTAGACGCTTCTTGGCCTGGGCGACCGCCTTCTTGTACTGCGGCAGCCACTTGGCCTGGGTAACCAGCATCTCATCGACAAGCTGCCAGATCTCGGGTGGATTGCAGACGGCGCCGGTGAGGGGGTCCATCATGAAAGACTGGCGCAGCAGCAGGTCGTCGCCCTGGACCGCGGCATGGACCGCCAGGCGCTGCACGGTGACCGAGGCCAGGCACACCGCGGCACAGCCCATGGGTAGGTCGCCAACCCGCGGGATGTTGATGCCGTTGTAGTCAACGTAACCGGGGACCTCGACGATGCAGTCGGGGGGCAGGTTACTGATGCAGCCTTGGTTGACCACATTGAAGTGGCCGCGGTAGAGGCGCCCGGTTTCGAGGCCTTCAAGGATGTAGGAGCCGTGCTCGTGGCCGCGTTTGTCCGGGCCGATGGGGTTCGGGGGGGCCTGCATCCACTGCGGGAACTCGGTTTCGAACCAATTACGGCCCTCGGTGCAGACGCGCAGGTAGCCGCCGGTCTGGCCATTGATCCACGAGCCCAGGTCGATCCAGTCGGTGATTTCCTTCTCGCGTTTGCGATACCAGGCGACGTACTCGCTGAGGTGGCCGTTGGACTCGGTGCTGTAATAACCGAAGCGGCGCAGCATGTCGAGGCGTACCTTCTCGGTCTGGCTGAGGCCGGGGTCTTTTTCGTAGGCCGCCAGAATCTTGCCGGTGAGGTCCTGGCCCTTGTGCTTGACCGAGACGTACCAGGTCTGATGGTTGATCCCGGCGCAGATGATATCGACCTCGTTCATGGGCAGGCCGAGGGCTTTGGCGATCTGCGCGTGCCCACCGATGACGCCGTGGCAGAGGCCGATGGTCTCGACCCCACCAAACTGGTTGGCGGCCCAGGTCAGCATGGCATTCGGATTGCCGTAGTTCAGCAGCCGGCAACCGGGAACGGCGACCTCACGAATGTCCTTGCAGATCCCCAGGATGTAGGGGATGCCGCGTTGACCGTACATGATGCCGCCGGCGCAGAGGGTATCGCCAACGCACTGGTCGACGCCGTACTGGAGCGGGAGGTCGACGTCGGATTGAAAGGCTTCCAGGCCGCCGACGCGGGCGACGTTGATGACGTACTTGGCGCCCGTGATGGCGGCGCGCTGGTCGAGGGTGCGCGTCAGTCTGACCTGTGTGAGTCCGGCGGCCGCGATGTCGCGCCGGGCAAGCTGATAGACCATGTCGAGATTGCGCTCGCTGATGTCCATGTAGGCAATCTCGAGATCCGCAAAGGCAGGTACGCCCAGCAGATCCACCGTCAGCCGACGGGTGAAGCCCACGCTACCGGCCCCGATGAACGCTACTTTGAGACCCATGTCGTGTCACTCCTTCTCTGGCAACCGAGCTACCCGCCGAACCAGGCAGACTTCCGCCCTGGCGCCGACTGTGGTTAGGCGCGCCCCCAATAGGCAGGGGTAACGTAGCGCTCGGAGCTCGGGCCTGCTAGCCTCAATGCCGTTACGGCAGGGCTGTTTCGAGCTCGGCGGGCGTGCCTGGGATGGCCGCTGGCGGGGCCAGCCCGGTTCGGTGTACCGGCTTTCCAGCCACGGGCTGGGCCGCCCGCAGGGCGGAAGCCGGAATCCCCCCACCCTGGGACCGGCTGAAGGCGGGACACCGAACCGAACCGCAAGCGGCGGCACGCGAGAATCAAACAGTCCCGCCGTTACGGCGCACAAACTCGCCGAACCCGAGCTGGGGCATTATGGTGTCGTTCGCCCGCGGGCCGCGTGGCCTCGGATGTGGTCGGCAAGAAAGGGAGACGGCAAGACGGACAAGGATGTCTCAGCGACGCATGTGATGCGGCAGCTTCTGCTCGCCGAAGATGACGAGGCGCTGTCCCGCATACTGACCAGGATGCTGGTCGAGGCGGGCTACTCCGTGGACGCGGTGTTGCGCGGCGACGAGGCGCGCGACCGGCTGGCCACTCAGGAGTACGACGTCATCCTCAGCGACATCAACATGCCCGGGATGAAGGGACCCGAGCTGCTCAAGGAGTGTCGTCGGCGGTGGCCCTACGCAGAAGTCATCCTCATCACCGGAGAGCCTGAGTTGGCCTCGGCGGTCCAGTGCATGAAGGATGGCGCTTTCGACTACCTCAGCAAACCGGCCGAGCCCGAGGTCCTGCTTGGTAAAGTCGCCAGCGCGGTCGCCTCCTCAGTCGCCAAACGGGAGATGACCGGGAGCACCGCGCTGACCCCGCCCGTGCCCCCTGGCATCCAGACAGTGCGCTGCCTGGGGTCAGGCGCCATGGGCATCGTCCTGCTGGTGGAGAAGGAGGGCCAGCAGTTCGCCATGAAGATCCTGAGGACGGATCAGCCCCACGAAGATAGCGGGGCGGCCCACCGGCGTTTCTACCGAGAAGCCGCCATCCTCAGCGGCATTGACCATCCGGGAATCGTGCGTGTTTTTGACTGGGGCACTACGCCCACCGCGCAACCCTTCATCCTCATGGAGTACGTGGAGGGAAGCACGCTGGAGCGGCTGGCGCTGGATCACTGCCTGACCACGGCCCAGAAACTGGATCTGCTGCGACAGGTGACGGGCGCCTTGCAGTTTATCCACCGCCGGGCCATCATCCACCGCGACATCAAGCCGGGCAATGTGCTGGTGACCGCGGACCTCAAGGCCAAGCTCACCGACTTCGGCATCGCCCGCTTCACCAGCCTGCGCTCCTCGCTGACCCTGCCGGGAATCATCATCGGTTCACCGGCGTACATGGCCCCGGAGACCTTCGCTGATGCCGAACCGGACCGCGTGTCGGACATCTTCTCTCTGGGGGTCCTGAGCTACGAACTATTGACCGGCAACAGCCCGTTCCGCCGAGGGAATCTGCAGCAACTGGTCCACTCTCTGACCTACGACACGCCGATTCCGGTTAGCACCTTGGCGCCGGACCTGCCCGGCGCGGTGCAGGACCTGGTCATGCGGATGATCGCCAAAGTCCCCGCCGAGCGCTGCCAGTGGGTGGATGAGTTCCTGGCCGCTCTTGAACCGACGACGGAGTGACAGAACCATGGGCAACGTCCTCCGCGGCTGCGTTCCGATGCTGTTCTCCGCCCTCCTGACGGGGGCGGCAGAATCGCCCTGGCGGACCTACGAAGTCTACCAGCCGACCATCACACGCTACCTGGTCAACGACGCCGACACTCAGCGGCTGAAGTACAATCACGACAGCAGCATAGCTTGGTTTGGTGACCGCTGGTTCTGTCTGTGGAACGCGAATGTGCCGGCGGCAGAGAGCCAGCCCGGGCAGCTCAACTACCAGAGCACCAGCCCCGACGGCAAGACCTGGTCGGCGCCGGTCGCCTGCTTTGCGGAGACCGCCCACAGCGCCAATCCCGTGCCCTGCGCCAAGGGTACCCAGTGGCAGCCCAATCTCATCGAGGTTGAGGACGAGTTGTGGGCCGTGTGGAGTCAGAACTCACGGGACGAGTACAACGGCGCCTACCTTTCTCGCCGACGCTCGCCCGACGCTCGTTGGGTCAACGAACGTATCCTCTTCGCGGGCCAGCCCGAGGTCTTGTTGGACGGTAAGAAATTCCGCGTTTTCCCCACTCAGAACCCGATTCGGCTACGCTCCGGCCGCGTCTTGGCGCCGGCCACCCTGATGGGACCCGCTGCCGATGACGCGCCAGCGGGATTGGAGCACTGGTGGACCCTGGAGAAGCGCGACACGGTCCTGTACACGGACGACCTGGGGCGCTCCTGGTCCTGCTCGCCGGGCACGGTTCAGCCGGGCCGGAGCTGGGCCCAATGGGAACCCACGGTATGGGAACTCGACTCCGGCACGGTGATGATGTTCGCCCGCAACAACGACCTGCGCTCGGCGAGCCAGGGTGGACCGCGGCCCACGGAGATGCTGCTCTGCTCCGAGAGTCGTGACCAGGGGGCCACCTGGAGCCAGCACCTGCCCGTAGCCCTGGAAACGGTGTGCTCGCGGATGCACGTCCTGCCGACCGCTGGCAACCGCTTCATGATGGTCCACAACGACTGGCCGGCTGGCAATTTTTGCGACGACCGCCGGAACCTGGCTCTGTTCTTCAACCGGGGCGGCGGCAGCGACTTCGCGGCCGGGGTGGGCATCAGCGCTGACGAGCCGGCAGTCATGTACCCCATGATGTGGGTCCGCGACAATACCGCATTGATCTCCTACAGCCAGGGGTTCAACGAACGCTCGATCAAGGTCGCGCGGGTGTCTCCGCTGCCGGATCCGGCGCGCTATTATCTATTTCCGCGGAGCAACTTACCCGATTCTCAACGCCCCGTCTTGGCGGCGGGAGTCCTGCGTTTCTCTGGCGGCCAGCGCCTGGCGACGTCTGCGGTTCTGGACCCGGGCCTGAGGGGCTTCAGCCTGGGTGCGTGGCTCCGGCGCTGCCAGGGTGGCGCGCTGCTGGACTCGCGCTGTGCCACGACCCCTGGCGGGGTTCTGATGGGGCTTGTCGGCGACCGCCCCTACATCTACCTGGGCACTGCCGACCATAACCTGGTCGCAGAGCTGCGCCTGGAACGCGAGGGCTGGAACTACGTGGGCGTGAGCGTCGATCTGACCGCCGCGACGGTTCTGTTTGTGGTCAATGGCCAGGTTGAGACGCTGGCTTTCCAAGGGCCGCCGCCGAAGCCCCTGAAGGCCGGGCCGGCCGTGATCGGCAGCCCCGGCCTGGCCGCGAGTCGCGTGCCCCGCTTCCGCGGTGAACTGCGCGAACTGGCGGTCTACCGGGAGACCTGCCTGACGCCGACCCAGCACTGGCAGCGCGCCAACCGCCAGGCCGCAGCCCTGGGGCGAGCGCCCTTGGCTCCCACGGCAGGGGCCGCGGAGATCGAGCCCGCCGTCCTGCTGGACCCGGGTGCCCCGGACCGGCTACAAGCCGACTTCGTACTGCCCGAGGACACCCGCCCCGGCGCCGTCGCCGCGCTGAGCGAAGCCGGTCTGGCCCTGCTGCAGGTTGCCGGCGAGGCGTCGGCCGGCATCGACCTCGACGAGAATCGGCGCGCCGCCGGCGACAGCGTAACCCTGCAGCTTCGCCTCCGCCTCGAGCAGGGCGAGTCGCAGGTGCTCTTGACCATCGGCGATGCAAATCAGCCCGCCCGGTTACGGCAACGCGAAGGTGTCCTCGTGCTGGCGGCCGGCGGCCAGCAGCGCGAGCTGGGGCGGGTGTTGCCTAACACGTGGTTTGAGGTCACCGTACACAGCAGCCAGGGGCAGACCAGCGCGCAACTGGAGAAGGGCGTCAGCGTGTCGGTCGAGCACCGGCCGGTGGCCACCTGGGCGTACATTGGCCAGGGCTATCGTGACGGCGCCGGGCCGGCCAACAGCCGCTTCGCCCTCGACGTCGGCGCCCTGCGCTCCCGCGTCACCCGGCCCTGAGTGGCCCAAAGTGCCAAACGGGCAAAATGGACAGGAGTTCGTCATGGACACTCAGCGCTTCAAGGAAGACTTGCGCTCGTACGCCCTCCAGAATGGGGCCGACATGCTCGGGTTTGCGAACCTCGAGCGTTTCGAGCATGCTCCGCCCGAGTTCCACCCGCGCAACCTCTACCCTCAGGCCAAGACGGCTGTCGTGCTCGGTGGTCGCGTGCTGCGGGGGCTACTGGAGTCGCTGGACGCTGGCCTCTACATCCCCTACAACGCCCACGGCTACGGCGGCATCAATATCAACTTTATGCGCAACGCCATGCAGCGCGTGGCCTGCTGGATCGAGGACCAGGGCTACTCCGCTGTGCCCGTGATCCAGTGGGCCGGCACGCCCCAGCAGGAACCGATCATGTGTCACCGGACCGCGGCCCTGGCCGCTGGACTGGGCGAGTTTGGCTGGTCCAAGGTCTTCCTGACCAAGCGCTTTGGGCCGCTGCAGCGGTTTGGCATTGTGCTCACGGACGCGGATCTGCCCTCCGATCCCTTGCAGGTCGGCCAGATCTGCGACGGCTGCAAGGCCTGCGTCCGCGCCTGCCCCAGCCAGGCGATTCCCGCCGAGGCTGCGGTTGAATTCACCCTGGCGGGTCAGACCATTCGGCATGCCAAAGTGGATATGTACCTCTGCACTAAGGCGCACCATGGCGGCACCCGCGAGACGCACCCGCGTCCGCCGGCGGACTTTGACATCGCCGCCATCGATGAGAAGTACGCCGCCCTGCGCCGGGAATCGAAGGACGACACGTCGGACTATGTGCTCGGCCACAAGGCGTCCAGCGAGGTTGTAGCCAAGTATCCCCATCCCCTGTTTGGCCTGGTCGGCATGCTGGGGAACTCAGCCGCTTACTGCGGCGCCAAGGGCTGCTTCCGGGCCTGCCTCGAGCACCTGGAGCAGCGCGGTCTGCTCGACCGCGAGTTCGCCCGCCAGTACCGGCAAGCCGACGCCCCCGCCAGCCCCGCCGCGACCCGTCGGCACGACGGCGCTGAAGTCTATAGGGAGTAAGCGGCGCCCTCTGGAGCTAGGGAAAAGACGTCGACCTGTGCAATAGCCCCAAGGGGGCGTTTCGGGCGCCCAGGGCAACGCCTTGGGTACCCGTCCACAGCGAAGATTGAGCCCTGAAGGGGCGGACCATGCGACCTCGGTGCGAAGGTAGGGTAGATGGCTCGCCCCTACAGGGCTCAAACCCA
>CAILKC010000921.1 GCA_903834675.1 uncultured Victivallales bacterium
CGAGAGTCCGTCTGAAGCGCTGAAGGCGCGCTGCCATACCAGCCCAGGGCAACGCCCTGGGAATAGAATGGTGATAGGTTTGAGCCCTGTAGGGGCGAGCCATCTACCCTACCTTCCCACCGAGGTCGCATGGTCCGCCCCTTCAGGGCTCAATCTTCGCTGTGGACGGGTACCCAGGGCGTTGCCCTGGGCGCCCGAAACGCCCCCTTGGGGCTGAATACCACGGCCCATCCTTATTGCACAGGTCGCGGCTGAACCCTGAACCCTGAACCCTGAACCCTGAACCCTAGGACCTGAGTAGTCACCACCTACGGAGCTGACGTGCGCCCCCCCAGAACTCTTCAATTCTGCCCCACTCGACCCTCGCAGCACAGAGACCATACTGACTGGTCAGTTCTGTTCCAAGGGCTTGACAAGAGATTACGCAGCGCGTACAATACTGACCAGTCAGTTCTATCGGAGGGGTTATACTGTGCGTGCGTCAGACCGCCAGAGCAAGCGCGACCAGATCATGATGGCGGCGGAGCAGCTGTTCACCAACCGGCGGTTTCATGAGATCACGCTGGATCAGGTGGCGCGCGCGGCCGGGGTGGGCAAGGGGACGATATACCTGCATTTTGCCGACAAGGACGACCTATTTTTTCAGGTGGCGACCTCGGGATTCTCACAGCTCTGTGAGATCGTCGAGCGGGGGGCGGTAGCGGGCGGGCCATTTCACGAGAATCTGCTGGCGGTTTGCCGACAGATCAGCGTGTTTTTCCAGCGGCGGCGGCAACTGCTGCGCATGATGCAGACGGAAGATGGGCGCATGGCGAGCGAGCACGGCGCCATGCGTGAGCGCTGGCTGACCCACCGGCGGCCGCTGGTGGCGGCGCTGGGCAAGATCCTCGCTGCCGGCGTGCGCGAGGGGGTGGTGCGAGAGGACGTGCCGCCCGAAGCGCTGGCCTCGTTTCTGCTCGGCATGTTGCGCACTCGAGCGCGCGAGATGGAAGCCTCCGACGACATCTCCCTTGACGTGGTGGTGAGGTTGTTCCTGTTCGGGGCGAACGCCGGGATCGGGGTGTCGGCGCGGTCCGCTGCCGAGGAAGGAACGAAGTCATGAAGAAGGCCATGCTGCCGTTCGAGCGCAAGAATGGAGTACCGGAACGTGCGTCTTAACCTTTCCCTGGCCCTGCCGCGCTTGGCGCAGACCCTCGCCTGCGCTCTCCTTCTGCCGACGCTCGCCGGTCTGGGCCAGGATCCGGCCCCGGTGCCCCTCCCGGCAGCCCCGGCACCCGTCGTGGCGGTCCCGCCGTCCGCGGGACTGCAGGTGTCTCTGCGCGAGGCGATTCTGCTGGCGTTGGAGAACAATCGCGCCCTGGCCGTCGAGCGTCTCACGCCAGACATCACGCGGACCCGTGAGTCGATCGAGCAGGCGGTGTTCGACCCCGTGGCGGGCGCCGCGCTCTCGAGCGGGCGCCAGCACGCGGAGGGCTGGGCCGGCGCCGATAACTGGCGGCACACCGTAACCGATCAGATCGGGCTCTCTGCCTTCGTTCGCCAGACCTCTGAACGCGGCACCACGGTCAGGCTCAGCGCGGACACCGAGTTCGTCGATGTTTCCTCCTCTGAGCGCATCTCGTCCACCGGGCCCCGCATCAGCGTGACCCAGGCTCTGTTGCAGGGCGCCTCCGTGGCGGCCAACCTCGCCCGCATCCGCCAGGCCCGCATCAACACCGCGGCCTCCGAGTTCGAGGTGCGAGGCGCGGTCGAGGCGGTGGCTGCCAACGTGGAGGAAGTCTACTGGGATTTCGCGCTGGCCGAACGCCGCATCGAGATCTTTACCGAATCGCTGAAAGTGGCCGAGCAGTACCTCCGCGAAACCCGTGACCGCATCGCCGCCGGCGCCGTCGCCGAGATCGAGGTCGCCGCGGCCGAAGCCGAGATCCCGCTCCGTCGCCAGGGGCTGATCACTGCCACGGGTGTTCTCGAGATGAACCGCCTGCGCCTGCTGAACCTGCTGAACCCGCGGGGCGAGGGATTCTGGGACTTGCCCGTGACCCTCAGCGACCGGCCCGCCGCGCCCCAACTGCAGCTCGAGCCGGTCGCGGCCCACGTGGCGGTCGCCCTCAAGCGGCGGCCCGAACTCGGTCAGGCACGCCTCCAGGTAGACTTCCAGGAGCTTGAGCTCGTCCAGACCCGCAACGGCTTGCTGCCCCGTCTCGACGCCTTCATCACCCTCGGCAAGACCGGCTACGCCCGTTCGTTCCCGCAGTCCCTGACCAACCTCGACAGGCATAGTTACGACGTGAGTACGGGCCTCTCTTTTGAATACCCGATCGGCAACCGCGCCGCGACCGCCCGCCAACGCCAGGCCGTACTCAGCCGCGAGCAGGCCGAGGCGGCTCTGGCCAACCTGGCGCAGTTGATCGAACTGGAGGTGCGGATTGCCTATGTCGAGGTCAAGAGCGCCTCCGAGCAGGTAGTCGCCAGTGCGGCAACGCGGCGGTTACGGGGCGAAACCCTGCGGGCCGAGTCGGAGAAGTCACGGGTTGGGAAGTCAACCTCATTCCTGGTGGCCCAGGCGCAGCGCGACCTGCTCGCCAGCCAGATTGCCGAGGTCGAGGCCGTCGTCTTGCAGCTCCGTTCCATGACCACCCTCTTCAGCCTCGAGAGCTCGCTGCTCGAACGCCGCGGCATCACCCTCGGCGAGCCCCCGACTCCATGAGCGCCGGGGGCCCCAGAACGCCCAGGCGGTCGCGGTTCAGGCTTTCAGGGAGCCGGGATGCCTCCGGTAGCCTGAACTCCCAACTCTCAACCTTCAACTCTCAACCCTCAAGGCCGCGAAAACCGCACGTCTCATCTCATTCTGGTATGTCCGGCCCCAGCCGGAGGCACTGCTGAACCCTGAACCCTGAACCCTGAACCCTGCCCTGCCCTGCATACTTACCCCAGGACAACGTGGAAAGGCTGTGCTGATGAGTCACTCAAACGGGTCGAAGCGCCCTTCCCGGGCCGTACTCTGGGCCGGGCACTGTCGCGGCCGGATCCGGGTCGACCTGGCCATGGTCGCCTGCCTGGGCCTGCTCGGCTGTGCGCCGAAGGCGCCGCCGCCGCCCGCCGCTCGCGGCGGCGGTAAGCCGGCCCCCGTGTTGGTCGCCGAAGTCGTGCAGAAAAACTTGCCCCGGCAAGTCAGTACCTTCGGCACCGGCGAAGCCTATGCGACCGTGGCGGTGAAAAGCATGGTCGCCGGGCAGATGCTGCGCTGCCACATCACCCCCGGTCAGACGGTCACGCAAGGCGATCTGCTGTTCACCATCGACTCGCGCCCGTTTGAGGCCACTCTCAAGCAGCTCGAGGCCACGCTGGCCAGGAACCGCGTCCTCGCCGCCGACGCCCAGCGTCAGGCTGAGATGGCGAAGGATTTGCGGCAGAAGGGGATAGCGGCCGAGGATGAGACGAAGAAGGCGCAGGCCGTCGCCGACGCCTTGCAGGCCACTCTGCTGGCGGACCAGGCCAACATCGAGAAGGCCCGTCTGGACCTTGAGTACTGCGCCATCCGCGCCCCGCTCAGCGGTCGGACCGGCGACCTGCTGGTGCGGGAAGGCAGCGTGATCAAGGCGAACGACATCGCCATGGTTGAGATTGCCCAGACCATGCCGCTCTATGTCGTGTTCTCGGTGCCCGAGGTCTACCTGCCGGACATCCGTAAGTACAGGGCCGCCGGCAGCCTGCTGGTGGAGGTGCGCCCGCGCGACGCGAGCGAAGCCATCACGGGTGGCGAACTGGCCTTCATGGACAATACCGTGGACGTCGAGACGGGCACCATCCGCCTCAAGGCCACTTTCCCGAACCAGGCCGAGCAACTCTGGCCGGGGCAGTTCGTCTCCGTGATCCTGACCCTTACCCAGGAGGAGTCCGGCGTCGTCGTGCCCGCCCAGGCTATCCAGAACGGACAGGCAGGCACCTTCGCTTTTGTGGTCCGCCAGGATCAGACCGTCGAAATGCGCCGCCTCACCGTGGCGCGCACGCAGGGCGACGAGGCGGTGATCGGCAGCGGGCTCCAAGCCGGCGAGATCGTGGTGACCGACGGCCAGGTACGGCTAGTTCCCGGCGCCAAGGTCGAAATCTCCACCCCGGGCGGCAGGCCGGAGGCGGCGA
>CAILKC010000922.1 GCA_903834675.1 uncultured Victivallales bacterium
GGGTGCTCCTGGTTCAGCATCGCACCATCAGCGACCCAGAGAACGGGGGGCGTTACACAGTGAAACGCTACCGTTCACGCAAGGTGCCGCAGGGCGAGACTTGGCGCCACGCAGAGATCACCCTCGATCCCGACAACCCGGAATTCAAGCCAATCGCCATAGACCCGGTCCAGGCCGACGATCTGCGGGTGATCGCCGAGTTCGTGGCCGTGGCGGAACATCGCCACAACGATGGCGCGATCTAGATGCTGGCTTTGGGCGAAGTGGCCTTGCTCCTGCACATGCAGAGGGCCTGGGTCTGTCGGGTGGCATCTGATACTGGCCGCCAGAGTCACGGCGCATAGAGCCGGTGTGTGTCGCGGCTCGTGGCGTCGCTTTACCAAGCCAGGTCGCTGGGTTGGTACAGCGAGGAACTCGGCCACGCGGCTGGCGGCCCCGGACCACCTCGTGGGCGTGAAGGCGCAGGGGGCTTGGGGCGGGAATGCAGCCAGACGAACGGTCTTGCCGCGAACACTGGATTCGTGGGCCAACGGGTAGGCGCACAGCGGGTCCCATCAGCGCCTACTGCACGTCGCAGCGCTAGCCAGCACGGAGCTTGTGCCGCCGGTGCCAGGCGAGGTGGGCTGTGTCCGGCCAGTGATCGGGGTTGACGGGAAGACGGACCTTGCAGCCTTCCAGCCGTTTCAGCTGGTGACTGTCGTCGCCGGCTTCGTCGAAGCGACTGGCGGCGATGAGGACCCGGTAGTCATCCGTCAGCGACCAGAGCCCCTGGTCGAACAGCCAGTGCGCATTCTTGCACAATGCGATCCCGTTCCGCGGGTCGTTGTTGCGGCTGTCGGCGAACTGGTGGATGTGGCCGGCATCGTCGATGACGCAGCGGTATCCGGTCAGGGCACAGATGTAGTCGTAGGCAGGCACTACGGTCAGGCGGAAGCGCGCCTCGCGGCCACTCTCACGCGAGGCGGCGTAGAGCTTGGCGTCAGCCCTTGCCGCGTCGTCGGACGGGACCGGCAGACCCACGAGGTCGCAGAGCGCCGCCCGCTCCCCGTGATCGGGGAAGTGCCGCGTGATCAGGACGCGCCGGAACGCGTTGCGGAACTCGGCATCCGCCAGACAGTGCCGCGTGGGAGCGCAACACCCATTGTGCCACCACGGGGTTCTCCACCCCGGTGTCGGTGGTGATCACCTGGATGTCCTTGTGCCGTTCGCCGTGCAACACCTCGGCGATGGCCAGCCAGACGAGTTGCAGGACGGCAGTGGAGTCCTTGCCGCCGCTGTAGCCGATGATCCAGGGGACGTTATCCGCCAGGTAGAGCTCGCGGATCTCGGCCTTGAGGCTCTCCACCACCGCGCCCATGCCATGGCCGCCGAAGGGCGACGTTGATCTCGTATCCATCAGGTTCTCCGCACTACTGCCCGTCAGAACCTTGCTTTGCCGGCAAGCCTTCCTGGCTGCTTGTCTGGGGCCTTGCCATACCCCTGCGGCTCTGGACGACACCCGTTCGTAGTCGAGCCTTCAGCCGCCCTGGCCGACCACCCGGCTTACCTGCACGTCGATGCCGCCCAGGGCACCGGCAAAGACATCCCGACGCTACGCCTGCCGCGCCTCGACCTGATCAGTCTCAGCGGCCACAAGCTCTACGGGCCGAAAGGCGTGGGAGCTCTGGTCGTGCGGCGGCGACGCTACGAGCGGCCGCCCTTGACGCCCCTGGCAGAACGGGAGGCGCGCTCCCGAAATGCGCGGTATCAGATGGTACAGAGCATGGCTGGCCACCGGCTTCAGGGCTGGGTTGGAAACGGGGATTCCTGCCGCCCGCAGGGTCGCCTCCAGGTGCGGCATGACCTCTTCATCCAGCACCCCCAACGCCAGCCTGCCCACGGCGCTCACGCTGGCCTGCTGGTCCCCGTTCCCCGCCGGGCCCCCGAGGAACGGTGCGGGCAGCAACTGCCGTGCCGTGTCGGCCTGGTCCGGCGGTTTTGGGACCAGATGGATATACTCATCCTGGAGCGGCAACGGGCACGTCGTCCAGTGAGCTCTGGCCGGTCGGCCCCAGGCATCGAAACGGCCGCTCTGCTCCGGCGGCGCATGGATACAGACGTCGACGGGAACCGTCTTCTGCTGGTCCAGCCGCTCCCAGGCCTGCACCGCGAGAGGAACGGGATCCGGGACGCCGATGATCACCAGGCGCTGGATGCCCTCCGGCAGGACCGGCTCGGTGGCCACCTTGATCTGCGCCTGCGCCGGGTCTGCCAGACCCGCGCCACTCAGTCCGGCCAGGAACGCCGTCTCCAGTGCCGCCAACTCATCCCACCGCGCGGCCTCGAGGAAGTCCGGATTCGCCTTGAGTCCGGCGGACGCCGTTGCGACCGTGTGGCCGCCCTCGCACAGTTCCCGCCGTAACTCCAGGAAGAGTTCCGCCGTCTCCAGACGCCAGCGGAAATCCCCGGACTGGTTCGCCCCGGCGCTGGCGGGGAACAGGTTGGCGTACTGCGCGTAGTCCAGCTCGAGTAGGACATCAGCCAGCACGGCAAGGCACTCGGCGCGCGAAGCCACCACGCCGCGCGGCCGGAGGAAGTGCGATGGCTGGACCACCGCGGGTGACAGGACCATGGTCCCGCGTTCCCGCGCGGCATCTGCCAGGCATTCGCGCAGTCGCCGTCCAGCCTGACGCGTCGGGACGACGACCATCACCCGACTAAGGTCCAGCGGCCGGCCGCTGACGTCCCGCAGCAGGAACTTCACCGCCAGCTCGACGATCGGCTTGTCCCAGCCAAGCAAGTATTGGGTCATGGTCTGCCTCGTTCCCTTTCGCCATCACGGACGCTGCCCGACGGCGGAAGGCCGTCAGGTCAGTCCCGGCTCTACCGGCTGAGCGGGTTCCCGGACCGCCTGGTCTCGGTACCGTCGCGGCCTGCCTCACGCCACGGCGAAGTACTTGGTGCCGCGCGTCTCGCCCTCTTTTCGGATCCGGCCTGCGTCCAGGAGATCCTTGAGGATTCTGCGAGCATCGAGGTCATCGATGCTGAGTTCGTCTGCCACCTTGCTGCGGCTGACGCCGTTGTGGCTGCCGACGAACTCCAGGACGGCGTCCATATCGGCCTGGCCGGCGGCCTCCGCGCGGGCTGCGGCGGGGACGCCCTCGGGCCGCGGGGCATCCGGCTCCGTATCGGCGTCATCAGCTGCCGCATCAGCCCCGACGGGCTGCGGGGCGGGTGGCGGCGGGGCCACCGTCCGCAGTACGGGTCTCCTGAGTTCATAGGTCATCGCCGCGCCGAGAGCGCGGTAGTCGTTGGGATTACAGGTGAGGACGATCACCTGCAGGCCCCGCCTGGCTGCCAGGTCGAGCATACGTTGCAGTTCCCTGACGCGCTCAGGATCGGAATTCGCGAAGGCGTCGTCGAGGACAACGGGCAGGCAGCCGCCATGTCCGGCGGCAAGGACCTCGGCCATAGCCAGGCGCACCGCGACGCCCACCTGTTCCCTGGCGCCGCTGGACAGCGCGTCGAAGGCGAAGGTCCCCAGTTCAGCGCTCTGGCGGGAGACGATGAGGCGGCCCAGGCTCCCGTCTGTCTCCAGATCGAAGCTGGCGCCCGCGTCCGGACCGAAGATGCAGCGGGTATAGGTGGCGATGCGGTCATTGAGCGGGGCGGCAATGGCGGCGGAGGCGCGCGCCCTATGACCACAGTATACGGTTAGATTTCTATAACTCGTTGCCTTCGTGACCTGTCGGCTTGTGCCCAGCGGCGTGATCAAGTATCGGCAGACAGTCGGGGGCGTGCGGAGGTGAGTCGGGCGGGGGAGTTCCAGGCTGAA
>CAILKC010000923.1 GCA_903834675.1 uncultured Victivallales bacterium
CGCCCCTTCGGGGCTGAAGAGGCAGAGGCGAACCCGCGACTTCCGCGTCCCCGCCTCGTCTCTCGACCCACCACGGCTGGCTGGCCCTCAACCCTCTGCGGTTCTCGCACAAGCGAACCCCTACGGAACTGACCTGCGCCCAGGCGAGAAGCGGGGCAGGTCAGGGTTCAGGGTTCAGGGATCAGGGTTCAGGGTTCAGGGATCAGGGATCAGGGATCAGCCGAGCCCCCGGCTGGGGCCGGACATACCGGAATGGGGAGCGCCTGGTGTCATAGGAGGTTGCGGCAAGCCTCATACAAGCGCGAACCCGCGGGTTGCCGCGTCAGGGCGCGACGCTCAGCTCGTAGTAGAGGGTGCGATAGTCGCCGCCGATGGAGAAGGTGAGGCCGGCGCCGTCTGCACTCGGCCGAGACGGGACCTCCTGTCGGCGCTCCCCGGTCAAGGGATCGAGGGCGGCGACCCGCAGTGCCGTGGGCGAAGCGCGGAACAAGGTGACGGTAGCGACGACGGGCTCGGCCAGTACGGGCGCCTTGCCCATCTCGACCAGCAGTCCCCGCGTGGCCTTGGTGGAGGCGTTCCGAGCGTTGCCCACGGCGACCAGGAGAATTCTGGCCGATTCCCGCAATGGGCGGCCGTCCAGGCTGCACGCGGCGATGGTGGCAAAGCGCGTCTGGACGCTCAGATGCAGGTCTGCCAACCCCTCACCCAGATCGGCCAGGGCAGGCAGATTCCCCACGGCAACCTGGCTGCGGGGGGTGTTGACCAGAAACAGCCCTGCCGCCGCGTAACGGCTCACCTCGCCCGTGGAGCTGCGGATGCAGCGTTCGTCGGAGGCGGTCGCACCCAGGACGGCCAGCGTTCCGGCGTAGCGGTCGGCCATGGTCGCACGGTCCAGCACGCCATCCAGGGGTGAGGCAGGGCGTTGGGCGACCAGTCGGGTCTCCACCCGGGTCAGGGCCGGGAGGAACGGTAACTTGCCCAGGACCGTGTCATTTTGCCACACCTGGTCGGGAGTGTAGGCCAGTTCGACGGCGGCCGGGGCGGGGCGGACGTCGCCACGTCTGAACAGCAGCGCGCCGACCTGGGATAGCCCCCAGGTGGCGGGGTCGGTCTGCTGGGAATGCACCAGGATCGCCGGGTTCTCGCGGAAGCGGCTCCAGCGGCCGCCGTCGAAGGATCCGGTGGCGCAATAGAAGAGCAGCGCGTCCCAGTCTTGGAACGCGGAGTAGGCGGCCATGAAGGGTATTCCTTCGCAGCGGTAGTCATTGGGGAAGCAGAAGTTCCATTCGCCGGCAACCACGGGTTTCCCGACCACTTTGGCGCGGGCGAAGCTGGGAATCATAGGCAGGGACCAGGCCGGTGAACGGACGGCGCTACCGTTGCTGTAGGTCATGGGCCGAGCGCTCACATTCGGGTGGTCCCAGTAGGCATGGTCGCTGGTGAAATCCAGGTTCTCGCTGGCCCACAGATCGCCGGTCGTGAAGGTGATGTTGGTGCCGCAGATGGGGGCTTTGACGCCGGAGTCCTTGAGGCAGGCTTTCATTTCCTCGAGATAGGCCCGTTGCTGCTCGGCGCTGAAGCGGCGCGAGTCGGCGTCGCCCTCGCCGGGAGTCTCCGGCAGCGGTCGGTCGGGCAGGTTCTGCTTGGCGAGCCATTGCCGCCAGAGGCCGGCCAGTTCCGCGTAGTAGACCTCCGGCAGCCTGGACTTGAAGCTGCCCCAGCCCATGGTCAGCGAGTTCTCGTTGGTGATCTCGTAGAGGCAGATGGCCGGATCATCCACCAGCCGCAAGCCGGTGTAGGGGTTGACGGCGCCGAACACCATGCGGGCGAAGCGCTGGGTGGCCTCAATCAGCTCCCGGTTGAACAGTGCCGCCAGCTTCAGGTCCTTGCCCGGTGCCTCCACGGCGCGCCCCAGGAGACGGTCAAAGAGCATGCCGTCGTTCAGGTCCATGTAGATGTAGATGCCGTTGGCCTTCAGTTGCGCGATGAAGAAGTGCCACTTGTCGAGCGCGACGGGGTCGAGGCTGCCATCCTTGGCAATCAGGGTCTGGTCATAGACCGCGTAAAGGTGCAGGCGGCAGAGGTTTACGCCCTGTCGCGCCAGGCAGCGGGCGATGCCGGGGGCATCCTCCTTCTCCGGGAAGGGCCCGTGGAGGGCGGCATTGGTGCCCCAGAAGCGCACCGGTTCGGTCACGGCCGCGTCCGGCCAGGCGAAGTGGCCAGCGTTGATCTTCAGGAAGCCGTGAATGCCTGCCGGGACATGGTTCAGAAAGCCCAGGTCGAGGGCAGATCCAGGCGTAATGCCATCGCGCCAGGCGAGGGGGCAAGGGAACCAGCCCGTCGGGTCCACGGCGCCGGTCTCGCGGTCGGCGAAGACGCGGTCCAGGAGGGCCAGTTGGGCGGGCGACAGCGCCCCGGTCGCGATGCCGGTGGCGGCCAGCCAGACGGGCACTGCCACGGTGTCGAGCGAGACACACTGCAGGCTCTTGATTGGCGTCTCGGGGCGCGGGTTCTGCCAGGTCATGAGAAAGAGCCCCACCTGAGCCGTGCCGTTGTGGCCCGACCAGGCCAGCCGCGCGGTGAGGGGTTCGCGCGCTCCCCACCAGTCGTTGACCTCCACGCCGTAGCGCAGCGGAATCCGCACGACCTCGGCGTCGTCATAGGTCACCACGTACTCGGCGATGGGCTGGCGGAAGTCCGCGCTCCAGGCGCAGGTGTGCAGGAAGGCGAGACGTGCCAGCCGGGCATTCACCGCCAGGGGCTGCGTCTGCACGGGGAACGCCGGGCGTTCCTTGCCGCGCAGCACGGCCACCGCGGGTCCCACGGTGAAGGGCATTCCGAGGAAGGCCTGGCGGCCTGGTGTGAAGCTATGCAGGTCGTTCTCGCCCTGGTCAGTCCAGCCGCCCAGGCCGTCCGCGGGCTGCTCATCGGTCAGGCTGCGGTTGCCGACGCTCGCCACCGGCAGACTGAGGTAGGCCGAGGATTCGGACGGGGTCGCCTTGAGGCGCAGGATGGCGGTGGCAGAGCAGCCTGTGGCGGGGTCGTAGGCCGGCGCAAAGCGGAGGCGGAAGGTGCCGGACCATGCCATCTTGCGCAAGTCATCGAGACTCCACGGATGGGTCGAGCCTCCGACCTCGAGGTCAAACTGGCCGAAGGCGGTCGCCAGTTTCAGTTCCCGGTCGCTCTTCTGGAGGTCATGGCTGGCGGCCGACGGCGGCCAATCGGCGAGCAGCTCCGCGGGAAGGTTGAGGCATAGTTCGACGTACGCGCCGCGGCTTTCCGGCTTGATGGTAAAGCGCCAGGTTATCTCGGTCTGATCGGGCAGGTTGCGAACCGTTTTGGTGAGCGTGGTAAGCGGGCTCTCGAAGCTAGCCGTGAACTTGCCGTCGCTGGTTTCGAGACGCGGTTTCTCGCGCATCGGCGTGTCAAGGGTCTTCCAGTTCGCGTCCATCAGCAGCAGCGAATCACTGGTGATGACCCGGACTCCGCCGTAGTCGAGCCGCATCCCCCCGGCGCGGTCGAGAGTGGCCTCCGGCGCCCCGGTCAGCGCGTTTGCGGCCAACGCGTAGCCCAGGGCAGCGAGAACTAGCGGGACAGAGAGGCAAGGGTTCATAGAAGATCATCCCGGGCCATCACGGCGCCCTGGTGGAGCTCAGCATGCTGGGGAGTCCGGCGCGCTTACCGGGGCGGCTTTTCGTGCTTCTTCTCGGCGTCTGTCCAGGAGAAGCCACAGGGCTCGTTCGGGCAGATGAGGTTACGGTCGGCGATATCCCGTTGATCGATGGGGAAGTTGCCGCAGTTTGGGGGGCGGAAGCGGCCGTACATCCGGCACGAGGGAAGGCCATCGGGGTCGTGGAAACGGGGGCACTTCCAGGCCAACTGGCAGCAGGCGCCGCAACGTCGACACTCGCCCTGGCGCTGGGCCCGGCGGGCCCGCACGTGGCCGGGGCGGAAGACGGTTAAGCGCAAGCGGCGAAGCGCGCCCAGGAAGAGTTCCAGCCGCAGGCGAAACGTGATCTTCGGAGAACTCATAATGTAAGAGCGCGAGCGCGGCTTTCGGCGCGACATCCAGGCCGACAGGCACCACCACCGCCGGAGAGCGTCAGAAGGAGTAGGGCACACAGCGACCCTGGCGCGCGGGACCCTCCCGAGGCTCGGTGTGCGAGTTTTGTCAAAGGGCAAAAAGTACTCGCTCGCGCGGGGGGACGCAAGGTCGGCGGCGGGATTATTGTACCCCGGGGTTTGGAGGGCAAGAGTCGGCCGAACGCTCAGCCGTCCCCCCCCGCGGTCGGTCGCTGCTGGAGCGGCTGGGGCGGCTGGGGCGGCTGGGAAGAATGGGACGCATGGGACGCATGAGAGCGCCGGCGCCGCGGCAAGCCGCCCGGACACGCCACCGGCGCCCGCGCCGGTCGGCCTCGCGGGAGGGCCGTCCGACAGGTCCGACAGGTCCGACAGGTCCGACAGGTCCGACAGGTCCGACCGCCGCGGTAGGTCGCAGGTCCATTGCCTGCCCGTCGGCCGCCAGCCGACGGTGGAGATGCGCCTGGCCTCAGGCGCGGCGGTGGCGGCCCACCGTATCTCCACCAGACGGCGGTGGCGGCCCACCGTATCTCCACCAGACGGCGGTGGCGGCCCACCGTATCTCCACCAGACGGCGGTGGCGGCCCAGCGCATCTCCACCAGACGGCGGTGGCGGCCCAGCGCATCTCCACCAGACGGCGGTGGCGGCCCACCGCATCTCCCC
>CAILKC010000924.1 GCA_903834675.1 uncultured Victivallales bacterium
CTGCGATAGTTGGAGCGGCCGCCGCCGGGCGGCCACTGCCCGCGAGGCCGCGGGCAGTCCACCGAGTTAGTTGGAGCGGCCGCCGCCGGGCGGCCACTGCCCGCGAGGCCGCGGGCGGTCCACTGCGATAGTTGGAGCGGCCGCCGCCGGGCGGCCACTGCCCGCGAGGCCGCGGGCAGTCCACCGAGTTAGTTGGAGCGGCCGCCGCCGGGCGGCCACTGCCCGCGAGGCCGCAGGCAGTCCACCGAGTTAGTCCTGAAGGAAGCCGATGAGCGAGTTGCCAAGCGTGCCATCCACAAGCCAGAAACCCGCCGTGCTCAGGTGGCTGCACCGCGGCGAGAACGGCCTGCTGGTGCTGGCTCTGGCGCTGATGATTCTGCTGGGCGTGGCCGACCTCGGTTTCTGGCAGAAGCTGAAGCTCCCCATCCGGGTGCCTGGCGCCGAGAGCTTTATCCGGCATCTCTCGCTCATCGTCGGCATGTTGGGCGGCATGGTCGCGGCGCGGGAAACCCGTTTGCTGGCGATGTCGAGCGTTGCGCCGTTTCTGCCCGCCAAAGCCAAGCGCTGGGCACAGCTCGGCAGCGGCATCGTGGCCGGCGCCATCACGCTGTGTCTCGCGGCGGCGGCGGTGCAGTTTGTCGGACAGGAACGTGAGGCCGGGCTCAAGATGGCGCTCGGGATCCCGATCTGGTGGGCTCAAGTCTTTCTGCCGCTGGGATTTGGCGTGATTGCACTGCGGCTGCTGTGGCAATCCGGCAGCACCTGGACCTGGCGTCTGGTCGCCGGCGCGGCGGCGGCTGGCATTCTGGGGTTCGCTGCCTGTGGGCCGTTGGCCCCGGCGCGGCTGGTCTGGCCGTTTCTGGGACTGCTCCTGGCGGCCACGCTGGCGGGGGCGCCGATCTTCGTCACCCTCGGTGGAACCGCGCTCATCCTCTTCTGGGGTCAGGGCGATCCGCTCTTCTCCCTCACCCTGGATCACTATGACCAGGTAACGAATCCCCTGCTGGCGACCCTGCCGCTGTTCACCCTGGCTGGCTATCTGCTGGCGGAGAGCCGGGCTTCTGCGCGCCTGGTGCGCTTCTTCAGTGCCTGGACCGGGTTCATTCGGGGCGGTCCCGCCATCGTTGTGGCTCTGGCGTGCGCCTTCTTCACCACCTTCACCGGCGGCTCGGGGGTCACCATCCTGGCGCTGGGTGGGCTGCTGATGCCGGTGCTGCTGGCGGCGCGCTACGACGAACAAACCGCGCTCGGGCTGATCACCAGCGCCGGGGCTCTGGGCATTCTCTTTCCGCCCTGCCTGCCCCTGATCATCTACTCGATTGTCGGCCAGGTGAGCATGGATGACATGTTCCTGGGCGGGTTGTTGCCTGGCCTGCTGATGGTCGGCCTCACGATCGCCTATGGTATCTGGAAGGGCCCCACGCTGTCGGCCGAGGAGCGCCGTTTCCATCTGAGCGAAGCCTGGCAAGCCACCTGGGCGGCCAAGTGGGAACTCGCTCTGCCGGTGATTCCGCTGGTCCTGATCTTCGGTGGCATCGCCCTGCCGGTGCCTGCCGCCGCCGCCACGGCTTGCTATGCCTTCGTCACCCAGGCGCTGATCCATCGCGAACTGAAGTTCACCTCCAGCCTGCCCAAGGTGACGGTCGAGTGCGGCCTGCTGGTCGGCGGGGTGCTGTTGATCCTCGGCACCGCCATGGGCTTCACGAATTACCTGATCACCGAGCACGTTCCCGACCACGCCGCCACCTGGATCAGCACGGCGATCTCCTCGCGGTTTCTCTTCCTGCTCGCCCTCAATCTCCTGCTGATTGTCGTCGGCTGCCTCATGGACATCTTTTCGGCGACGGTGGTGGTGGTGCCGCTGATCGTACCGATGGCGGCCGTGTTCGGTATCCACCCGGTTCATCTCGGCGTCATCTTCCTCGCCAACCTCGAACTGGGCTACCTCACCCCACCGGTCGGGCTGAACCTGTTCCTCTCCTCCTACCGCTTTGGCAAGCCGGTCATGCAGGTGGCTCACGCCACCCTGCCCATGATGGCCGTGCGGCTCGTCGGCGTGTTGCTGATCACCTACGTGCCCGCTGTCACCACCTGGCTGCCAGGGCTGTTCGGAAAGTGAACGCGGGCCGGGCGCGCCGCCGTCAGGCCTTCGCCAGGCGCCGCGACAGCACCGCCAGGGTCGCCGCCAGGTCCTCGTTCTCGACGATCACGCTATCGGGCACCTCCAGCCGCACCGGCGCAAAGTTCCAGATCGCCCGAATGCCGCCAGCCACCATCAACTCTGCCACCGGTTGAGCCGCGCGCACCCCCACCGTGATGATCCCCATGCCAATGCGCAGGCGCCGCGCCAGGGCGGGCAAGGTGTCGATGTGAAGAATCTGCCGCCCCTGAATCTCCGTCCCCACCTTCGCCGGATCGACGTCGAAACCGGCCACGATGTTCAACCCGTGCTGCCCAAACCCCTCGTACCCCAGCAGCGCCGACCCCAGATTCCCAATCCCCGCCAGAAAGGCGTCCGCCAGGTTGTCCCAGCCGATGAAATGCTCCAGCGCCGCGATCAGGTCGGTGAGATGGAAGCCGACCCTCGGCTTGCCGGTGATCCCGGTCAGCGCCAGATCTTTGCGCACCAGCGTCGGGTCCATCCGCAGACGCTCGGCCAGGTAGGAGCACGAGACCCACTCCACCCCCGTCTTCTGCAACCCCAGCAGGTAGCGCAGGTACATCGGCATGCGGCGCAGCGATGGCCGTGGCACCGGTCTCAACGGTCGCTCTGCACTCATGGCCTGACCTCCTTGCACCTGGGGCGCCCGCAGTCCACTGCAACCACCGCCGCTCCCAGGTCACGCGGTTCAGCGAGCGCTGGGTGGGCGGCCGGTGACGAACCAGTAGAGGACGCCGATGAGCATGGGGAGGAACTGCCCGAGCATATCGCCGGCGATCAGGCCTACCATGGCGGGTTTGCAGGCCTGGTAGTTG
Source organism: uncultured Victivallales bacterium (assembly GCA_903834675.1). The sequence continues at coordinate 2,977 of CAILKC010000924.1, forward strand.
TTGGCGCCGCCATACTTGCTGATGGCGGCTTTGATCACCCAGCCCAGGCCGAAGCTGAAGGCCATGAGCATGCCCTGATGCCCCCCGAAGAACAGGAAGATCACCGGGTGCAGCGGCCAGCGGGCGAAGTGCAGGCGGCCAAAGGCGACGATGAGGCAGAGCCCCAGCGCGATGCCAAAAGCGGTGAGATGGGGACCGCTGGGGGCCAGGTGGCGCAGGCGTTCGAGCCCATGCACCCGCAGGGAGGTCTCCAGCATGTCCTGCGCCTTCAACTTCTGCGAGATGGCCACCGTGTTGGCCAGGGGGTACTGCGACGAGGAGCGAGGCCAGCCCGGCGTGTTGCCGCCGCGGTCGTATTGCCAGTAGAGCGTAGCTGGCACGGCCAGCAGCAGGGTCACCAACACCGCCACCGTGCCCCACTTGACCAGTCCCGGCAGGCGGGCTCCAGCCAGGTCGCCGACCTTGAGAGCCTGGACCGCAAAGGGCATCAGGCACCAGCCGGGCGCGGCCAGGAGGACGGTCGAGACCATGAATAGGGTCACCAGGGTCCGTGGTCCCAGGGCGCCAGCCCCCATCAGGCCCCAGATCATGACGCAGGGATAGACGAAGGTCCCGACGTGAAAGGCGCCGGTCTCGGCGATGATGCGGCTCACCGAGACGTAGATCATGAAGGCGATCCCGGTGTAGAGGATGGCCACGTACCAGTCCAGGCCAAGCCGCATGAGCTGCAATACAAACAGCACTGTCCCCGCCAGAAACAGCCGCATGCCCAGCACCGCGTACTCCGGAATCTCGTCGTGCGCCGGCAGCCAGAGCCCCCGACGCAGGGCGCCGAGGTAGTAGCGCCGACCGGTGTAGAGGACCATCAGCAGGACGCCGAAGTAGCCCCCGGCAAAGATGAACGGTTCGAGGGTCAGGTCCATCATCCGGCCGGACCGCAGTTCGAGGCCGTAGCCGGCGAATACCCCCGCGATCAGGCAGTAGAGGTAGGGCCCAATCCACATCGAGATCGAGACGTCGGAGCCGATGAAGTAGGCCAGGCCGACCACCGCCAGGATGATCTGCGGCGTGAACAACATCATGCCCTTGCCCTTGATCACCACCGGGAACAAAGACACCAGAGCCGAGAAGTCCAGACTCAGACGCACCGGAATGAACACGTCAGGCAGCCAGAAACAGAGGTAGTTGTTCAGTCGCAACAGAAACGCGAAGCCGAAACCGCACCAGAACAGGCGGCTGAAGAAGGTGCGGTTCAGGCGGCCTTCACGGTCGGGAAGCAGGGCATTGGCAAAGACGCAAATAGGATAGGGAAGCTGCTCATGCTGGGCCCATTGTCGGTGGAAGACCGCGCTCAGGCCCAGCACCGCCAGCAGCATGCTTGCCACCAGCGGCCCCCAGAAGCGGAAGGGGCGGACCCAGGCCCGCCAGGGCACATCCCGCAGGCTGATGTGGCGGTCGCCCTCGGCCAGGCCAGTGACATAGCCGTCCAGGGCTCGGCTCTCGTCGTCGGCGACCTCGGCCAACATCTGCGGCGGCACCAGGTCCAGGACGCCTTCTTCCTTCCAGCCTGGAGTGACCCGGGAGTCGTGATGCGGCATGATCACGGTCATGGGAAAGAGCTGCACCAAACCCCAGCCCGGGATGCCGCAGGCTACCAGGAACAGCGCCAGCACGATCGCCGTCTCGCTGCCGCCCAGGGCCCAGCGCGGACGCAGGCGCCGCAGCAACGGGTTGATCAGCAGCACGAAGAGGAGCAGGCCGCCATAGGCCGCTACCGGCATCAGCGAGGAGACCATCGTGCCGGCCCGGATGACGCAATCGTTGAAGTAGCAGGTTGCGCCGAGCAGCGCGGCGGCCAGCAACCCGAGCAGCACACTGCGCGCCGTCAAGTTGGGTTTGCCGTTGGCCAAGAACCGATTCTCCTCGCGCTGAAGTTGCGCAGTGTAGGCCGCCTACCGCACTCTGTCAAGCAGCACCGAGCCGGACGGGCGCAAGTCAGCTCCGTAGGGGTTTGCTTGTAGGAGACTTGCAGCAACCTCGTATGACCCCAAGCGCTTCCCATTCCGCCCCTCGTCCGCCGCGGCGGACGAAGGGCGTTGGAGGGCGCCGCGGCGTCGGCGCCGCGGCGGCCACGCAGGGCCGCCCTCCAGGCGATCCGCCGCGTCCCGGCCGGATCGGAATGGGACCCGCGTCGGCACGTCTCATTCCGGTAGGTCCGGCACCAGCCGGGGGCTTGGCTGACCCTGCCCCCTGTTTTCCTCTCCGCCAGTCTCCCAGTCCGTCTCCTCCAGTCGCCGTTTCCCCGTCTCGCCGTCTCGCCGTTTCC
>CAILKC010000925.1 GCA_903834675.1 uncultured Victivallales bacterium
GCTGCGTTCTTTCAGCCAAAGCTCCACGCCCAGCACCTTGCCTAGAAGTTCTTCCCGCGGCTTGACCTCCTTGAACCCTCTTCTGCGCTGCTGGGCATCAGCATGATCCGTTGCCTGGTGGTCAGCCTGCGCCCCCTCCGCCTTGAACGCTCCCCTGCCCTGCTTGGCATCAGCATGATCCGTTTCCTGGTGGTCAGCCTGCGCCCCCTCTGCCTTGAACGCTCTCCTGCCCTGCTTGGCATCAGCATGATCCGTTGACTGGTGGTCAGCCTGCGCCCCCTCTGCCTTGAACGCTCCCCTGCCCTGCTTGGCATCAGTATGGTGGCTGGCGTCGGCCCGCTCACCGCTGGCGGCGTCCGGACCAGCGAAACGGGAGGCCGCAAGCTCTTGGATGGAGTGCGCCTCGATCCCTATGGCAGATTCACGAATCTCGGAATCGTTTTGTGGGACAAGGAAATTAAAGAAAGTGCTGGATAATCCGCCGCACGATCTTTACCCTCCAGGGCATGAAAACCACCGCGCGCCCCATCCTCACCGACGACGACCAAAGTCTGCTCGACGGCGTCCAAGTGCGCCTCCTCCGCCCGGAGGAGCGCGATCGCTGCGACCAACTCCTGGTCGCCCAACACTACCTCAAGAGCGCCACCCTCGTCGGCGAGCAACTCCGCTACGTCGCCGAGTTCGCGGGCCAGTGGGTCGCCTTGCTCGCTTGGTCGGCCGGCGCCTACCACCTCAAAGCCCGCGAAACCTGGATCGGCTGGAGCGTCCCGCAGAAAAAACGCCGCCTCGCCCTCGTCGCCAACAACAGCCGCTTCCTCATCCTCGACGGCTGGCAGGTGCCCAACCTCGCCAGCCGCGTCATGAAGCTCGGCCTCCAGCGCCTCAGTCAGGACTGGCAAGACCGTTACCACCACCCCGTACTCGTGGCCGAGAGCTTCGTCGATCCCCAGCAGTTCTCCGGCACTTGCTACAAGGCCAGCGGCTGGACCCTGCTCGGCCTCACCCAAGGAAATCACCGCGCCCGCCAGGATTTCTATCTGCCCCACGACCGCCCCAAACAACTCTGGGTGCGCGAACTCCAACCCGGTGCCCGCACCATCCTGCGCGGGCGCAACCAACCCGACGCCCTCCGCGCCATCCCCGCCACCCAGCCCCCGGAATGCCCGGAAACGCCCGCAGAACTCCAGCAAATGACCCAGTTCTTCGCCGACCTCGCCGACTGGCGCCAACGCCAACCCGACTTCCCCCTCCCCAGCCTCGTCGCCGTCAGCCTCTGCGCCCTGCTCTGCGGCGTCTGCCTGGGCCAGCGTGACCTCGCCGCCTTCGCCGCCGATCTCACCGTAAATCAAATGGCCGCGCTGCGCTTTCCCCGCGACTGGACGAGCCGCCACCGCCGCTACCGCCCCCCCAGCGAATCCTCCTTCTTTCGGCTGCTTACCCAAGTCAAACCCAGCCAACTCGCCCTTGCACCTGGCGATGCTGCGCCGGGCGGTGCTCAGCGTGGCGGTGAATTGGATCCAGCGCACCCGTCCCCGCCGTAACGCCACGACGACCGGCTTCTTCGACGCGATGGCAGCCCGACAGCGCCGCCAAGCCTTCTCCCTCGTAACCGCCCGTCATTCCAGCGCCCGGGCCACTTCGTGAATCCGCCATACTGATCAGAA
>CAILKC010000926.1 GCA_903834675.1 uncultured Victivallales bacterium
CCGCACCGAGGCCGCATGGTCCGCCCCTTCAGGGCTCAATCCGCGCTGTGGACGGGTACCCAGGGCGTTGCCCTGGGCTGGTATGGAACGCCCCTTTGGGGCTGAATACCACGGCCCATCCTTATTGCACAGGTCGAAAAAACTGACACCTCTACGAGGATCGGCAGATGCATTCTCGGGACAGCCAAGGAGCCAGAGCATGAGTACAACCTGGGTGGGAAGTGTGTGCTGCCTGCTGCTTCCGGCCGTGGCGCTGGCGGCGCCCATCGAGGTCGGCGCTCTGCGCCTGGTGCCGTTCCCGAAGGAGGTCACGGTAGCCGAGGGCGGCTTCCGGCTGCCGACCGCCGCGGAGTCCTTGACCCTGGCCGTGACGCCCAGGGAGGGTGTTGTCGTGGCAGTTGCGGCCCTCGTTGCCGAGATTGCCGCGGTCTGTCCCGGCAGCCAGGTCAGGCCGGGGGCTGAAGCGACCGCGGGGCCGCTGCTAGGGTTCACGCTTGAGCGCAGCGGCGCTGGCAAGCAGGAGTTCCCGCTGCCGCCCGACGGCGGCTGGGGCGAGGGTTACGCCCTGCAGGTCAGCGCCGACCGCGTGGTCGGCACGGCCAGGGCGCTGCCCGGGCTGGCCAATGCCCTCAGAACACTGACGCAACTGCTCCGCGCCAACCGGCACGCTGGCGCCATCCCGGCCCTCAGCATCCGCGACTGGCCATCCCTGCGCTACCGCGGCTACCAGGACGACATGACCCGCGGCCCCAGTTCCAAGCCGTCTTTCCTGCAGGAAGAAGTGGACCTCGGCGCCGCCCTGAAGATGAACCTGTTCACCTACTACATGGAGCAGCAGTTTGCCTTCGCCAAACACCCGATTATCGGGCTGCCAGAAGACAACGGCGGGCTGGGGCCGAACGAATTGAAGGCGCTGGTGGCCTACGCAGCGGCGCGGCAGATTGAGGTGCTGGGCTGCCAGCAGTCCTTTGGTCACTTCGGGAACATCCTACGCCATAAAGAGTACGAGCATTTACGTGAGACGCCAGGCATCCTGGATCCAACCAACGAAGAGAGCTACAAGCTCCTTGACGACATGTACAGCGAGCAGACGTCACTGCTGCCATTCCCCATGTTCAACGTCTGCTGCGACGAGACCGATGGACTGGGCACGGGGCCGTCGGCGAAGCTGGCGGCAGAGATTGGCGTCGGCGGCGTCTACGCCCGGCACCTGGCTCGGTTGCACCAGATCCTGAAGGAGAAGCATGGCAAGCGCCTGATGATGTGGGGCGACATTATCCTGCGGCACCCAGACAAGCTCAGCGAGATCCCCCCCGACACCGTCATGCTGACCTGGGGTTACAGCCCGCGGCCCGACTTCACCGACCAGATCGAGCCGTTTCGCAAGTCGGGTTTCGAGTTCTTGGTCTGCCCCGGGGTCAGTGGCTGGTCCCGTATCTTGCCGGATTTCGCGACGGCCACAACCAATATCCGTAACTTCGTCCGCGATGGCACGGCAAAGGGCGCGCTGGGCACCATCAACACCACCTGGGATGACGACGGCGAGAATCTTGGCGGCGGGCATTGGCATGGCTTCGCCTGGGGGGCGGAATGCGCCTGGAACGGCGGCACCACCACGCCGGAGGACTTCAACCGCCGGGTCGGCGCGGTCTGCTTCGGCGAGAGCGGCGACCACTTCGGCCAGGCGGTGGCGTCTCTGGGCCGGGCCGCCAATCTGCCCGGGCTGGACGGGATGATGAACCGGCGCTTCTGGGCCATCGACACGGCAGCATGCCCGGTGTCGGAGTCGGTGACTCGGGCGCAGGCCGCGGCGATTCTCGAACTCGTCAAGCCCGCGGTCGAGCATCTGCGCGCCCTGAAGGCTGAGGCCCGCGCCAACGCCCACGCCGTCGAGGTTATGCTCTTCGGCGCCGAACGCCTGCAACTCATCGGCGAGCGCATGCTGGTCGTGCTGGACGTCGCCGAGGTGGCCGCTGCGGCCGGGCGTGGCGAGCGCAGTCCGGCCGTAGCCCGGACGCAGGCCCTGGAGCCCCTGCGGCGGCTACGGCAGCGCCACGCCGAGCTGCGCGAGCGCTACAGCGCCCTCTGGAACTACGAGAATGAACCCTACGCGCTGGACCGGGTGCTGCAGCGCTACGACGCGACCCTGGCTCGCTACGACCTGATGGCCAGCCGCCTTGAAGCGGTCCTGGCAGCCCTCGAGGCGAACGCGCAGGCCAGCCAGCAGGGGCCGCGGCAGCCCGTGCCATCCCTGGCCGAGGTCGGCCTGGCGTTGCGTGAGTTAGGCGTCCGCAACCTGCGGCCGGAAGCCAGCGTCGCTGCGCCGCTCGACGCGGCCCTCTCGTGGCCGCTGGCTGCCCAGGCGCGCCTGGGGCTGACCGTGCGCTGGCCGGACAGCACTCCGGCCGGAGTCGCGCTGCCGCTGCAGGTGGTCATCCCCACCGGGGCCGTGCCCGCGACTGCGGTCCCTGTCCTGCTGCGGTTGACCGGCGTGGGCAGCGCCGCCGCCCAGGTCGCGGTCGTGTGCCAGGTCGAGGCCGCGGCCAGCGCTGCGGTACTGAGCTTCGTCGTAGCCCGGCCCGCGACCGGCTCGCCGGACCGCTTCCTGCTCTACGCCGCAGCGCCTGGAACTCCTCTGCCAGCCCTGACAGAGGCCGTCAAGGTCACCTCCGAGGAGAACGGCCAGGTCCGGCTGGACAATGGTCGCGTCAGCCTCCTAGTCGGCGCCGAAGGCGGCCACATCTATGAGTGGAAGGTGCGGGCCGTGGGGGGGCTGGACCTGACCCAGCCCGGAGCCCGTGATTGGTCCGGCTTCGCCGACCTGGGCGGAGATCGGCGCAATGCCCGCTGTCGGCTCAGCGTGCTGCGGGCAGGACCGGCGCTCGCGGTTGTCCGGGCCAGCTCGCCTGAAGGGCTGACCCAGGACATCCTGTTGGGCGCCGGTCAGGGCTGGGCCGAGGTTATCCTGAACCTCACGCCGGGGTGGTTCTGGAACTACGACGACGCCAACGTCTTTGCGCCTGGCGGGCCGCAGCCCGGCACCTACCTGTACTCGGACGGTTTCCAGGGCGCGGTCGGCCCGCATGCCGCCGGCACCCAGGCCCAGGTGCGCCGCGACAACGTCTCGTGGGCCGCCAAGACCCGTCCCGACGGACTCACCCTGGCGCTGCTGACGCCGGACGTGCGCACCCGCCTGATCACGGGCCCCGGGGGTGGCTGGGGAGGCTGCGGCTCAGAGACTGCGAGCGCCACCTCGCACTTCGTTATCTTCGGCGACGTGGTCAAGGGCAACCTTCCTGAGGCTCTGAACGCCCTGACGCTGGCCCTCTCACTCAAGGACCAGCCACAGGTGACGCTGCACGGCATTGAGACACGGCCGTGAGGGAGGCGAAAGCGGCGTCCAGCCGCCGCAGTCCAAAGCGCGGCCTGGCCGGCCCGCGCCGTAGGCCGCAGGCGCAGCTCAGGCGCGGAACTCGACCGCGCCGGCTTGGCCCAGCAGATCGAGGTAGGCCTGCAGGCACGCCACCGGGATCGGGCCGTCGTGGACCAGCCTCTCGGCGATCTCGCCCAGGTTGCGTCGGCCGTTGATCCAGGGCCAGATGCGAGCGAGGTTCACTCCGCCCGCGCTCAGCCGTTCGAGTTGCCCCTTCTGCTCGCCCACCAGGGCGGGTGGCGACCAGCGGCAGCGCCGCGGGATGCGTTCGAGGCCCGGGCCGCGCAGGAGCGGGCGTCGGGGCGCCCTGCCCTGTCCGCCACAGAGCGTCCAAGCCTGACGTGCTTCGATCTCGCCCCACTCGGCCAGGCGCGCACACAGCGCCGTCAGCTCGGCGGCCAGGGGCTGGTCGGCGGGCGCAAAGCGCGCCGTCTGCATGACGGCATCCTGCGCTTGCAGCGCCAGGTGCCGCACCTGCGACGCCAGGCGTTCCGGCGGGCTGCCTCCCTGGACCAGTGCGGCGTTCACCGCGTTGCCGATGCGGCGCTTCCAATCCTGTACCGCCAGCCGGGCCAGCCAGCGCGCCTCCGCGGCGCCCGCGGTCGCCATGAGGTAGAGGAAGCTACCGAAGGCGACGGCCATGCGGCCCAGCGTGTTTGTGCAGATCTGGTGCGGCAGGTCCTGATTGCTGTGGTAGTAGCGATCCGGCCAGGTGGAGACCTGCGGAGTCGGGATGTCGAAGTAGCCGTCGGAGATGAACGCATCGTTGCCAAAGAAGGGCTCCGCGTGCCAGGGGAAGATGGCGTAGTTGTCGGTGCTGAAGCGGGCCACCGGCTCTGCCGCCGCGGCGTCCAGCAGCACCTGCATCAGGCCGTCGACGAAGGAGGCGTTGTGCTCAGGCGAAAGGAAGAGCACGGCTTCGCCGCCGCAGAGGGCAAAATCCTGTCCGGCGGAATCGCAGCAGAGACCGGCGACGACCTGATCCAGGCGCTCGCGGTGCTCGTGAATGAAGGGCAGGAAGCCCTCGACTTCGGTAGCATTCAGGAAGCGGATGGTGCGGCGCAGGGGGGGCAGGGCGCCGCTGGCGGTCAGGCGGGCCAGGACCCGGGCCAACTCGAGTCCGAGACAGCAGCCCGAGGCATTGTCGCGGGCGCCGGGTTCCGAGAGGTGGGCCAGGAGCCAGACGTCCTCCTGGGCCAGGTCCGTGCCTGGCAGGGCGCCATGCGCCAGATCGGAGACGCCTTCCACCAAGGCGGTATCCACCAGCGCCCGCAGCCGCAGTGGCTCGGCGGACCCGCGCGCCAGGGCACGCAGGCGCCAGCCCTGCCTGGGCGAGAGGTTGAAGCCAAACAGTGGGGGCCCATTCCGGCGGCCGGAGAAGATGGTCCACATCACCAGGTCAGGCACGTCCTGGGGCTCACGCACTGGCGGGTGCGCGGTGAGCCAGGGCGGGCAGACACAGTCCGACACCAGCCCGAGGCAGCCGGCCCGGTGCGCTGCCGCCGCCACGGTCGAGGGAAACTGGTCGGTCAAGAGGATGCGGCCGGCCCACTGGCCCTCCTGCACGCTATCCGACGCCAGTGGACCCAGGTGGATGACGAGTTCGGCTTCGACGCCGCCGACCGCTGTCGGGCGGCTGTTGCTGATCAGACAGAGGGGTTCGTCGGCGTAGCGGCAGATCATTCCGGCGCCGGCTGTGGGCGCGACCACTGACAACTCGGCGGCGTGCGGTTGCCACTCGAGCGGATTGCGGCGGCCGTCAAGCCACTCGGTGCGGTCATCTGCGGGATAGGGAAAAACCTGCGCCTCGACGGCGCCGTTCTCGCGGTAGCGTTCGCGCAGCAGGGCGGCG
>CAILKC010000927.1 GCA_903834675.1 uncultured Victivallales bacterium
CACAGATGAGACGCAACAGATTCACCCTGATTGAGTTGCTGGTGGTTATCGCGATCATCGCCATTCTGGCTGCCATGCTGCTGCCGGCCTTGGCCAAGGCGCGGGAAAAAGCGCGGCAGTCGTCTTGCGTCAACAACGTCAAGCAACTGTCCCTCGGAGCGATGATGTACGTCGATGACAACAACGAGTTCTTTATGCCTCGGTTCCAGCCGATTGCCATCTACCCGGAACCGGCGGGTTCGGTCAGGTGGAGTCCCTTTCCCGGTGCGAAGGGACTTCTCGATGTCTACATCAACAACAGCTATGTCGGCCTCTGCCCCTCCCTGGGGCCCTCCCTCCGCGGTTACGGCTACAACGGGGCGCTCATCAATGGCACTGTCGCCACGGGGCAAGTCAAACGGCCGTCGGCCATTCTGCTGTTTGTCGACGATACCTGGGGCGGCGGGACCGCCTACCAGCCGAGCCAGGGTGTCGCCGTCTGGGGCCAGAACTTCACGAGCACGCCGTCAACTGCCCCCGTATGGGGTGTCAATTGCCCCTACGGCCGCCACAACAATCAGGTGAATGTCGCCTTCTGTGATGGTCATGTTGGCACCATGATGCCGGTCGAGTTATGGAACGGTGGTCTCGCCACCAACCTCTGGTACGACTACTCCAAGTGACGGGCGGTGCCGGCGCCGTGACCGTCAACCTCGCCGTCCCTGATTGCCGCGGGTAGGTGGCGGTCTGGTCGTAGAGCTCAGAAAGGACTCACACAGATGAGACGCAACAGATTCACCCTGATTGAGTTGCTGGTGGTTATCGCGATCATCGCCATTCTGGCTGCCATGCTGCTGCCGGCCTTGGCCAAGGCGCGGGAAAAAGCGCGGCAGACGTCTTGCGTCAGCAACGTCAAGCAACTGACCCTTGGGGCGATGATGTATGTCGATGACAACAACGAGTTCTGGATGCCTCGCCTACAAGGACTGATCTCGTGGCATCCCTTTCCGGGTACGACGGCATTGCTAGACGTCTACCTCAACAATAGCAATACCGGCCTGTGTCCATCCCTGGGGACCGGCCGCTACGCTTACGGCTACAATGCCTTTCTGATCGGTGGCGCGGTGTCCCAGGGACAGGTGAAGCGTCCTTCCGCCATCCTCTTGTTGGTGGATGATACGTGGAATGGCAAGACGGCCTACTCCCCGAGCCAGGGCTTGGCCAACTGGGGCGCCAACTTCGGCGACCCGCCGGGTTCAAAGCCAACCAGCCCCAACCTCGCCTACGGCCGCCACAACAACGGCGTCAACGTTTCCTTCTGTGACGGCCACGCGGAGTGGCGTATCCCGCTCGATCTGTGGAGCGGCGGCGCGGACACCTGGTACGACTACTCCAAGTGACCGGCAGCGCCGGCGTCGTGCCCGGCAACCTCGCCTTCCCTGCTTGCCGCGGGCCTCGGCCTTCCGGCGATGCGTGGTCCTATGCGTCCGCGTGACGGTCGGCGGTGGCGTTCGTTGTCCCGCCCGCCGCATCTCTAGTCCGCCTCGCGCCGGACGGGCGCCAGGCGTGGAGCCGCGGTCGGCCCGACCGTCCCCCAGCGCCGACCACCCCTGAACCGACCAGCCCCCCGCCGTGCCGGGCAGAAGCCCCTACGGAGCTGACCTGCGCCCTGGCTTGCCGACTTGCCGCCGCGACTGGCACTTCGGCGTTTCAGCAGTACGTTTAAGCGCGAATTGTCGTGGGTATGTGGCGGTCTGGTCGTATGGTCAGAAAGGGCTTACACGGATGAGACGCAACAGGTTCACGCTGATCGAGTTGCTGGTGGTGATCGCGATCATCGCCATCCTGGCTGCCATGCTGCTGCCTGCCTTGGCCAAGGCGCGGGAGAAGGCGCGGCAGTCGTCCTGCGTCAACAACGTCAAGCAATTGTCCCTCGGGGCGATGATGTACGTCGATGACAACAACGAGTTCTTTATGCCTCGGTTCCAGCCGATTGCCATCTACCCGGAACCGGCGGGTTCGGTCAGGTGGAGTCCCTTTCCGGGGGCGAAAGGACTCCTCGATGTCTACATCAACAACAGCTATGTAGGCCTCTGCCCATCCCTGGGGCCCACCCTCCGCGGCTACGGCTACAACGGGGCGCTCATCAATGGCACTGTCACCACGGGGCAAGTCAAGCGGCCGTCGGCCATTCTGCTGTTTGTCGACGATACCTGGGGCGGCGGGACCGCCTACCAGCCGAGCCAGGGGGTCGCCGGCTGGGGCCAGAACTTCACGAGCACGCCGGCAACGGCCCCCGTATGGGGCGTCAACTGCCCCTACGGCCGCCACAACAATCAGGTGAATGTCTCCTTCTGTGATGGTCATGTCAGCAACATGATGCCGGTCGAGTTGTGGAACGGTGGTCTCGCCACCAACCTCTGGTACGACTATTCCAAGTAGACCTCACTGCGGCTGACGGCAGGACCGTGACGCCGTCCATTTCGTGCGTCATCTTCTGGAGGACAGGGTTCAGCCATGCAGGAACGCCGGGTTGCAGTGACGGGGCTGGGGGCGGTGACCCCCGTGGGCAGCGGAGTGCAGGCCTTCTGGGACGGGCTCACCTCCGGCCGTAACGGGGTCGCTCGGATCAGCCATTTCGACCCGACCGGCTTCCGCTCCCAGTTGGCGGCGGAAGTCAAGGATTTCAACCCCGAAGCGTGGCTCGATGGCAAGGCGGTCGAGCACACGGACCGCTTCACCTGCTTCGCGGTGGCCTGCGCCGCCATGGCGCTGCAAGACGCGGGACTGGCGGTCGGCGCTTTCGACCCCTGCCGGGCTGGCGTCATCATCGGTTCCGGTATCGGCGGGTCATCGACGATTGAAGAGGGGTATGACCGACTGCGCGGCAAGGGCCCCCGGGCCCTGAGCCCATTCTTCGTGTCGAAGCTGCTGATCAACATGGCGGCCTGTAACGTCTCCATCCGGCACGGTTTGAAGGGGCCCATCTCGGCGCCATCGGTAGCCTGTTCCACCGGCGCGAACGCGATTGGGGATGCGTTCCGCATCATCCAGCGCGGGGACGCCGACGTCATGCTGGCAGGGAGTTCCGAGGCCGCCGTTACCCCTCTGCCATTTGCCGGCTTCTGCTCCACTCGCTCGATGACGACCAACACGGATCCCGAGACGGCCTCCAGGCCTTTTGACAAGAACCGTGACGGCTTCGTCATGGGCGAGGGGGCCGGGCTCGCGGTGCTCGAGGCCTATGAGCACGCCGTCGCCAGGAAGGCGCGGATCTACGCTGAGCTGGTGGGCTATGGCAACGCGGCGGACGCCTTTCATATCACCGCGCCGGATCCGCAGGGCGAGGGGATGGTACGGGTCATGGCGGCAGCCCTGCGGGACGCCGCTCTCGAGCCCGGCGCGGTGGGGTACATCAACGCCCACGGCACCTCGACGCCGTTGAATGACAAAGCCGAGAGCGCGGCCATTGTCAAGGTCTTCGGCGACCAGGCGAGCGCCCTGAAAGTCAGCTCGATCAAGTCCATGATCGGCCATCTCCTGGCGGCGGCGGGGGCGGTGGAATTCGTGGCTACGGTCATGACGGTCCACACCGGCATCCTGCCGCCGACCATCCACTACGAGACCCCTGATCCCGACTGCCCGCTGGATTACGTGACCCACGGCCCTGAAGCAGCGAAGGTGGCGTATGCGGCCAGCAACTCCTTCGGCTTCGGCGGTGGCAACGTCTGCCTGATCGTCAAGCGGGTGTGACCTTGCCGGGCGGCAAGCGGGTCTTGCAGACGGCGGATACCGCGAACCCGCCCGGAACGGGCCTGGCATCGCGGGCTCCAGGGCTTCCCATTCCGCCCTTCGTCCGCCGCGGCGGACGAGGGGCGTTGGAGGGCGCCGCTGCG
>CAILKC010000928.1 GCA_903834675.1 uncultured Victivallales bacterium
CCCTACCTTCGCACCGAGGTCGCATGGTCCGCCCCTTCAGGGCTCAATCTTCGCTGTGGACGGGTACCCAGGGCGTTGCCCTGGGCGCCCGAAACGCCCCCTTGGGGCTGAATACCACGGCCCATCCTTATTGCACAGGTCCCCTGTTCTGGACCACCGCGTTCACCCGGCACGGGCGAACCTTGCGAGCGTGGTGGCATGAGACTGCCGGAGAGAGATGACGATGAGCCTAGCCAGAGCCAGCATTGCGCGCATTGCGGGTTACGTTCCGGGCGAACAGCCGCGGGACCGTACCTACACCAAGCTCAACACCAACGAGAATCCCTATCCGCCCTCGCCCAGGGTGGCCGAGGCGTTGCGCGCCTTCGATCCGACCCGCCTGCGTCTCTACTCTGAGCCGCTGTCGCTCGAGTTGCGCCAGACCGCGGCCGCCCCCTTCGGCCTCAGCGCTGAATGGGCCCTCTGCGGTAATGGCTCGGACGACCTGCTGACCATCGCCGTACGCACCTTCGTCGACCAAGGTGGCAAACTGGCCTATCCCGAGCCGAGCTACTCGCTCTACCCGGTCCTGGCTGACTTGCAGGGCGCCGTGCGAGTCCCGGTTGACCTTGATGAGAGCTTCGACTTGCCTGCCGATGCGGCCCAGCGGGCCGGTGACGCAACCCTCTTCATCCTCTGCCGGCCCAACGCTCCCACGGGCAACTCCTTCCGCCTGGAGACCATGCACCGCGTCTGCCGCGAGTTCCGTGGCGTAGTCTGGATCGACGAGGCCTACGTCGACTTTGCCGATGATCACTGCGTCGACTTCGTGCGCCAGTATCCCAACGTCGTGGTCTCGCGGACGGTCTCCAAGAGCTACTCGCTGGCGGGCCTGCGGCTGGGGGTCGCGTTCGCCCCGCCGCCGCTGATCGCGGAGATGATGAAGGCGAAGGATTCGTACAACGTCGACCTGCTGACCCAGGTTCTCGGCAAGGCAGCGCTCGAAGATCGCGAGTACATGCTGACGAATGTGCGCCGTATCCGGGCCACGCGCGACCGGTTGTGCGCGGAGCTGTGCGGTCTGGGCTTCCAGATTCCGGCCTCGCAGACGAACTTCGTCCTGGCCAGACCACCGGTGCCCGCCGCTGGGCTTTTCCGCGAACTGCGCAACCGCGGCTTCCTGGTGCGCTACTTCGACCTGGACCGCGTTCGCGATTACCTCCGCATCACCATCGGCACGGACGCGGACATGGCGGCGTTTACGCGCACGGTGGCGGACATTCTGCGGCCGCAGGGGCGCTGAGCGCGGCTGGCTGCGGCAAGCCCTGCGGAGCGTGCGGATCAGGCGGTGGAGAGGGGCCGCCCTGGGGGCGCAAGTCAGCTCCGTAGGGGTTTGCTTGTAGGAGACTTGCAGCAACCTCGTATGACCCAAAGCGCTTCCCATTCCGCCCCTCGTCCGCCGCGGCGGACTTCGGGCGTGGGAGGGCGCCGCTGCGTCGGCGCCGCGGCGGCCACGCAGGGCCGCCCTCCAGGCGATCCGGCGCGTCCCGGCCGGATCGGAATGGGACC
>CAILKC010000929.1 GCA_903834675.1 uncultured Victivallales bacterium
ACCTCCATGTCGCAACTCGTATTCGAATGCCCGGAGAGGCCGTGGTTCAGGAGGCTGATCAGGGGCCCGGCATTGCCGCCGGTGTCCCCGGCCCAGGTCGCTGAGTACTGCTGGATGCCGGCGTAGCCGCCAGCACTGTAGATCATCGCCCGCCGGCCCGTATGCTCCTTGAACCCGAGACTCATCTGTTTGTTCAGCAGCAGCGGGTAGAGATTGTGCATCTCGGCGTCGTCCATACCGTTCCGCCACTTGCGGTCGGGGTGAAAGAGCACCTGGTTAGCGCCGTCGAGCTTGAAGGCCGCGGCGCCGTCGTCGACAAACTTCTTAAGGTGCTCGAACCAGGCCACGCCCGGCTTGGTGATGCGGTCGGTGTAGGTCGGGACCAGATGCGGGTCCTGGATCACGTCGCCCTCCTGCCGTCCCAGGTCCGCCTGCCGCATGGGGTCCCAGGGGTTGCCCAGAAGCCGTTCCTCGTGCTCGCTGAGATCGTAGTCGCAACAGAGCCAGAGGCTGAGTTTGAAGCCCATGTTGGCCATGCCGGCGCAGAAGGTGCTGTGCTTGGACTTGTCGAGCCAGAAGGGGATGTGGAACCGCTCCTTACTCCATTCCTTGTCCACCGTGAAGTCGTAGTGGCGCTCCATCCAGTCCGGCTCCAGGCCGATGGTGTCGCAGGGGATCTCCTGGCGGCGAAACTCGTAGGCCTCGTAGAGCACATCGCGAGCCCGCACGCCGCGCTCGTCGCAGACGAAGGTCAGGCCGTAACCGGACTGCGGCAGCAGGTGTGGCCGACCGCTCAACTCGGTGTAGCGGTCCAGCAGCAGCGGCAGGGACGCCCCGGCAATCAGGTACAGGTCCAACCCACCCCGTTCGGCGCTGACCTCGAGCCGGTCCGCGACCGTCCCCCCGGCGTCGATGCGGTGGAACCAGGTCGTGTTGACGAACAGCGCCCAGCCACCCGTGCTCATCAGAAACGGAATGGGCGCGTAGCTAGCCACGTTGCGCAGCACCATGCTGCCGGCATGCCCGCGCTTCTGGATGCGGTCGCGGCACTCGTCGCCCAGCCCGTACAGCCGTTCTCCTGCACTCAGGCCAAAGGCAACCCGGAAGCCGCGCTCCCACTGCGAGCTCGGCGCCTCAGGCGTGGACAGCAGTTCCCGGCCCGACCCATCCCGCAGGCACAGCCGACCGTCGTCACGCCGCACGCTCAGCGAGGCCTCGGCCGTGGCCAAGATGACCTCCCCACGGCGCTTCCGTACCGTCACCTCGACCGCCGGCCAGTCACGCCGCAGCACCCCGTAGCGGTTCAGCGCCCCGTCGCGCAGCTCGCCCGCCGCATCCAGCCGCACCCGAAACAGGTGCGGCGCCACCACGTCCACCCGCAACGTGCCGCCCTTGGCAAGCTCGATCTCGTAATTCGTGATGTCCATGGCTGTAACGCTCCGTCTTTTTGGACCGCCCGTGGCCTCACGGGCAGTGGCCGCGCGCCGCGGCCGCTCCAATTCCCTGGACCGCCCGTGGCCTCACGGGCAGTGGCCGCGCGCCGCGGCCGCTCCATCTCTTCTGACACTAGGCAATCCGATACAAGGCCTTGGCGTTCGCCGAGCCGATCCGGCGAATGGTCGCCTCGGAAGCCCCAGCCTGGCGCAGGAACTGCACGAATGAGGCCACGCAGGGCGGAAACGGATTCTGGCCTTCGCGCACGTCGAACATGGTTCCGTAATCCTGGAACGGCGGCCCGATCCGGGTCACCCAGTCCGTTCCCGACAGCAGCCGCGTCGTGGGCACCTCGCGCAGCGTCCGTTGCAGGGCCTTGCACTGGAAGTCGCGAATCTCAATCCAGAAGTTGTCGGGGTAGGTCTCGTAAGAGCCCTGAATGACATCCAGAAACATGTCGGCCCAGGGGATGTAGTCCGGGGTCGGCCCGCAGCCGATGGCGTGAGCCAGGATGTACTTGGCCTCCGGCACGCGCTGCGCGATCCCCAGCAGATCGGCAATGTGGAAGATCCCGTCCCCCGAGGTCTCGTCACGGTAACGCCCGCCCTGCCGCTTGGGCCAGCAGTAGGTCCCGAGGTGAACCTGTACCGGCATATCGTACTTCACGGCGTGCCGCACGACCTGCTCACCAGCATCGCTGTCCATGCGGTACTTCATCATGTACTGCAGCATCTCACCGAGTTGGACAAAGCCCCATTCGTTGAAGCAGACATCCATGACCCGCAGCGACTCCTCCAGAAAGTTGGGGTTGATCGTGCAACTCCCATACAGCCGACCAGGAGCGCGCCGCACCAGATCGTAGACAAAGCGGTTGCCGGCCAGCATGCCCTCGGGGTCGCGGCCGATGGCGCCGGTGTAGACGCCGTCGCAACTGATGAGAAAACGCAGATCCGCATCGCAGCGGTCCAGGACCTCGAGCAGGTCCTCCAGCATGCGCTCGCGGCGAGCGCCGGCCGGACCGAGGTCCGAGACGTGAATGTGCGTGTCGATCCAGCAACGTTTCATGACCGTCTCCTGTGTGCCGACTCCTCGTCCACAGCGTCCCATCTACTTCGCCTTGCCCGTGGCGTCGCGGATGCGCCCGGCGCCCTCGATCGTCAGGGTCTTCCGTACCTTGAAGTAATCCTCCCGGCTGATTGTGCGTCCCATGGCCCCAGCCGCTTCGACGATCTGCGCCGGCGTCTTGATGCCGACCACCGCCACCTGCACGGCCGGGTGCATCAGCGTCGCCGCCAACACGAGCTGGTAAATCGAGAGGCCGTAGCCGTCGGCCAGCGGCCTCAGACTCTGGACCGCGGCCGCAATCTCCCGGAAGCGCTCGCCCTGGAAATCCGGGTGATGCTGGCGGAAGTCCGTGAACGCCTCCGTGCCCGTGTACTTCCCTGTGAGCAGGCCCTTGTGCAGGGGCGAGTAGACCATGACGCCGATGACCTCCGCCTCGCAGTAGGGCAGCAGATCCATCTCAATGCCCGGCTCCAGCAGGCTGTAGGGCGGCTGGCAGACCTCGTAGCGGCCCCAGCGCCGCAGGGCACGGAAGTGCTCCAGCGGGTGATTGCTCACCCCGTAGTGGCGGATCTTGCCCTCCTGGCGCAAGGCTTCCAGGATGGCGGTCACCTCCCGCAGCGGCGTCAACACATCGGCCAGGTGCAGCAGGTAGATGTCGATGGTGTCGATGCCAAGCCGGGTCAACTCAATGTCGCAGCGCTGCCGGATGTGCTCAGCGGAGAGGTCCGGGTAGCGCGAGGCGTCCGGATTGAAGTGATTAAAGACCTTGGTGCAGACCACCACCTCGTCCCGCGGTACCGTGGCCAGGAACTCCCCAAGCACCCTCTCGCCCAGGCCGTCCCCGTAGGCGTCCGCCGTGTCGAAGAAGTTGATCCCCGCCTCCAAGCCCGCTCGCATCGCCTGCAAAATGTCGTCTTTGCACTGCGCTCCCCAGAAGCGCGGACTCAGCTGCCAGGTGCCGAAGCACAGCGGACTGACGCTCAGTCCCGTCGAGCCAAATCTCACTCGCGTTGTCATACATCTGTCTCCTGGTCCGACCGGCGCCATCCCCACCGCAATCCGCCCGCCTGCGACTATACCACGGACTGATGCCGATGCCGAGGCGGCAGAGCCCGCCGCTGCACGTGAGGGCTTCAGGATAGCCCCATGGCTACGGCGCTGTTCGGTGTACCGGCTTCAGCCGGAATCCCCGCAGCCTGGGACCGCCTGAAAGGCGGGACACCAAACCCCGCCGCAACGGGCCGAACCGGAGAATGAAGCCCTGCACCGGCAACGCCTGCCGTTGAGCCTGGCCCGTAATCATGTATGTTGCGGAGACCGCAGACACGAAAGGCGTCCCCATGCCGCAGCCCGAACCCGCTATCTCCCTCGAACTCCTCGCCCCCGCGGGCGACCGCGAGGCGCTCGCCGCCGCCCTTGAGGCCGGCGCGAACGCCGTTTACTTCGGCCTCACCACCCTCAATGCCCGGCGCCGAGCCCGCAACCTGCGCCCGGAGGAACTCGCCAGCGCGGTGCAACACGTC
>CAILKC010000930.1 GCA_903834675.1 uncultured Victivallales bacterium
CTGCTTCTGCCCACCACCATCAAGCGCACCCTCTGTGTGGGCGACGACTCCTTCAGCGCCGAGAAGCTCGGTTGTCCACGGCACGGTGGGCAGATCTACAGCGTCAACGCCTTCTACCCATGGATCGTGGACTGCGAGAAACTGCCCGGCAAACTCAGCTGCCCGACGGGCGGCGAGGCGTACCCCTCCAACGACTTCGCGGCGGGAGACCTGACCTCCGGCGACTACCCGGACGACGGCGACGGCTGGGTAAAGGATGGCAAGCGCTACCGCTTCATTGGTCTCTACGCCCACTATGCCTACAACACCGGCGTGGTCCCCGCTGTCCGCTCGCTCTCGCGGGCCTTCACCCTCACCGCCGATCCGCGCTACGCGCACAAGACGGGCGTGCTGCTGCTCAAGGTCGCCACGGAATATCCGAACAGTACTGACCGCAAGGACCGCACGTTCCAGCCGGGTTATGGCGAGTTCTCCGGCATGATCACCATGCACGTCTGGGAGGCCGCAGTGCTGGAGACCTTCGCCTACGCCTACGACGAGACCTTCGCGGCCATGCGTCAGGACGCGGAGCTGCTGCGCTTCGCCCATGGGAAGGTGCCCAAGATCGCGACAGCCGACGACTTGCAGGTCTACCTCGAGGAGCGGCTGTTCCGGCCCGGGGTCCAGGCGCTCTTCGACGCCAGACTGAAGCCCAACGCTGGCTGGGGTCAGGCCAGCATGGCGACCTTGGCACTCATGCTGAATGACTACAGCGACAAGCATCCGAACACGGCCGATGCCATGGAGTGGCTCTACCACCATCCCGACGGCAACCTCAGGTTCGTGGGTAACCAGTTCTACAAGGATGGGTCCAGCTACGAATCGAGCGGCTACAACGATTCCCGCGAGTCGTTCCTGCGGGTCGGGGAGCTGGTCAAGCGGATCAAGACGCTGGCGCCGAAGCCGTACGACGAGCAGCGTTACCCTGACGTACTGGGTAACGAGAAGGTCCAGCAGTTCCGCAACTACAGGGCCGTGATCTGGAGCGCGGTCGGTCGAAACTTCATTGCTATCGGCGACGGGGGTTCCGTGTCCGCGGTGCCGCTGGTCGCGCGCCAGCGACGTGAGCCCGTGCGGCAGAGCGAGTTTCTCGACGGCTACGGCCTGGCCGTACTGCGGGATCTGGCAGACGAGTGTAACGGGACGCTCTTCTACGGCGGCGTCCGCAGCCACGCCCACTACGACCCGCT
Source organism: uncultured Victivallales bacterium (assembly GCA_903834675.1). Next base: position 1,230 of record CAILKC010000930.1, read on the forward strand.
ATTCATCGGTCTGCATGCGTATGGGCGCGACCTGCTGCCGAACATCGGCTACCCGCAGTCGTTTGGCCTTGCTGCGCCCTGGGAGTACTCGCTGATTACACACATGACCGTGGCAGTCGACCGCGACGAGAAGCCGAGTTCAACGGTCATCGGCTCGCTGAACCTCTTCGACACCGGCGCGGTGGTGCAGGTCATGGAGGCCAGCAAGCGGCCTTACCGGAAGAACGAGCCGCGCGGCGAGGACGGCCCGGACGTGCGGGACTACCGGCGCATGGTGGTGCAGGTCAATGGCGGCGCCGGGGCCGAGGAGGACAACTACCTGCTCGACATCTTTAGGGTTACGGGCGGTCGCGACCACTTGCAGTCGTGGCACGGCCCCTACACGCCTGACCCTGTGGTGATCGAGGGGCCGGTGACGCTGGTCGCACAGAGAACCGGGACCTTGGCCGGGCCCAAGGTCGAGTACGGCAAACACTACAAAGACGCGGCCGGCAAGGACCGTTGGGATCCGTACTGTTACCTGAAGAATGTCGCCTTCGGGGCACTGTCGGAGGTGACGGCCATCACCTGGACGCCGAAGACGCAGGAACCGGTACACCTGCGCCTTAATTTCGTGCCCATCAAACGCCTCGAGCTGATCCGGGCCGACGGCGGCGCACCGATCGCGCCGGAGCAGAACGTGCTGCAGTGGGCCTTTCAGCACCGGACCGGCACCACGGACCTGCGCTCGGTGTTCGTTACCCTGGTCGAACCCTACGCCCAGGCCCGCTTCATCCTCGGTATCAGCCGACTACCCGTGCAAGGGACCGACCCTTCGGGCTACGCGCCGGTGGCGCTCCAGGTCAGCTTTGCCAAGGGCCGCGACCTGCTCCTGGCCACGGGCGACCCGCGGGGCGAGCTGCGCGGCGAGGGCTTTCGGCTGGTTGGCCGCTTCGGCTTCATCCGCGAGCGCGAGGGGCGCGTGGTGGCCATGCACCTTACCGAGGGCTCGCTGTTGCAGTTCGGGTCGCGGGAGCTGAAGGCGCCGACAGCCGCGGCCACGGCCAAGATTGTGGCGGTGAAGCGCGGGGCGCGAGAGATCACCGTGGCGGGCACGCTCGGCGCGACGGCGGACCTCGCCGGGAAACGCCTGCTGGTCGACAACCACGGCGAACGCATATGTTCGTACACCATCGTCTCTGCCGCGGCGCTCCCCGACGGCCGCACCCGGCTGGTGTTGGACTCGAATGGCGTTCTGGGCGAGGGCATTGCCAGCGGCTACGAGGAGGGGGTGATCCGCAACGGTCCCACCATCAACATGCCCTTCGCCGGACTGGTACGCCTGCCCGACGGCCGACTGGACTACAGCGACTGCTTCTACTACGGTGCCCACCTCGAGAACGGTAAGCGCGGGGTGGCGCTGCGGGTCCGCGGCGTCATGGGCTTTCCCTACCAGGCCTGGAGCAAACTCAGCGATGCCGGCAGCAACCACGTGTACCTGGTCGATAAGATCCCCGGTGCCAAGCTGGAAACGCTCCTGGCAGACCAGCCGCAGTTCACCCTCTACGAGTATGGCGTGGGCGATGCCGTGCGGCTGGACCGTGCCGCCCATCTCGAGCTGCCGCCCGACAAGGCTCCCTGAGCCCAAGGCGCAGCTCCCACCGCCCGAGCCCAGGCGCCTGAGCACACCAGGCCGACCCTAGTGACTCCCCCCCGGAAAATCTGTCCCAGCCGCCCGACATGACTGTGCCATAATGGCCCATTGCGGGGGCATTCCTGGTTGTCATCTCTAGGCTTCATCCACACGTTTCAGCTACGTCAGGATGGACCCGGCGAGGGGCGCAAGTCAGCTCCGTAGGGGCTTCTGTTTCGATCGTCTCCGCGTCCGGCGAGCAGAACGGGTCACGTGACTCTTGAGGAAGACTTCCGGCGGGACGTGTCGCGAATGCCAGACGCCGCGGAGCGCTGAAAGCGCGGCCATTCCTCAGCCCAGGGCAGCGCCCTGGGAATGAATCCAAAACGAGACGGAGCCCTGCAGGGGCGGCATAC